>NZ_JBOGDD010000488.1:0-2875 GCF_050701675.1 Mycobacterium sp.
CCGCCAGAGACGCTGGGCCCGCAGCGGTTACCTGCAGCCGCATTGGCCTGTGCCGTACGGCCGGGGCGCCGACAGCGTCGAGCAGCTGATCATCGACGATGCCCTCCACGGTCTGGACAAGCCCAGCCTCGGCCTCGGCGAATGGGTGGTACCCACCCTCCTACAGCACGGCAGCACCGATCAAGTGGAGCGCCTGCTCTGGCCCAGCCTCGAAGGCGAACTACGGTGGTGCCAACTGTTCAGCGAGCCCGGTGCCGGATCGGACGCCGCGGCGGTCGCCACCAGGGCCAAACAGGTCGATGGCGGCTGGGTGCTCAACGGCCAGAAGGTGTGGACCAGTGACGCGGTGAACTGCCAGCGCGGGCTGGCGACCGTGCGCACCGACCCCAACGTGCCCAAGCACAAGGGCATCACGGCGATGATCATCGACCTCGCCAACGTGGGCGTGCAGATTCGGCCGCTCACCGAGATCACCGGCGAGACCTTGTTCAACGAGGTGTTCTTCGACGACGTCTTCGTGCCCGACGCCGATGTCGTCGGGGCGGTGAACGCCGGCTGGAGCGTGGCAATGGCGGCATTCGGCAACGAACGGGTGTCCATCGGCGGCGGATCGGTGACGATGACCGCCGACGCGCTCGTCGACCTGCTCGCCCACCACCGTGACGGCGACACCGGCCTGGCGCGCGATGTCGGTGCGCTGCTCATCGAGGCCTACACACTGGTCGCGCTGAACCTGCGGCAGGCGGCGCGCGCGGTGTTCGACGCCGGAGCGGGCATCGAAGGCAACATCGCCAAACTGTTCGGAGCCGAACACGCTCAACGCGTCGCCGAGTTGGGGTTGCGCATCACGGGCCCGGCGATACTCATCGGCGACGAACCCGACGTCGTCCACGACTATCTGTTCAGCCGGTGTCTCACGATTGCAGGCGGCACGTCAGAGATCGTCAGAAACCTTGTCGCCGAACGCATCCTGGGTTTACCCAGGGATCCCGCGCCGAAGTAGATTGGACTATCGACATGACCTGTGCCGTCGTTGGAATCGGACGCACGACCTACAGTCGCAACTCGGGACGCACCACCAGGGGGATGGCAGTCGCCGCCTGCCGGGACGCCATCGCCGACGCCGGCCTGACCACGGCCGATGTCGACGGGATCTGCACTTTCATGGCCAATGACTCGGAGCAGCCCATCTTCGTGGGGTGGGCGCTCGGCATCGAGGAATTGGCATGGGCGAACGCGATGTACGGTGGCGGCAATCTGGTGGCCGACCAGATCGCCACGGCAGCCGCGGTGATCGAGGCGGGGATGTGCAAGGCGGTGCTGGTGTACCGCTCGCTCAACGGCCGCTCCGGATACCGCTTCGGCCACATCGAAGGGCCGATGCAGGTACCTCATCACGACCAGTTCGACACGGCGTCGGGTTTCATGGTCCCACCCCAGTGGTTCGCCATGTGGGCCCGGCGCCACCAGCACGAATACGGCTCCACGTCAGAGGATCTGGGGCAGATCGCCATCACCCAGCGCGCGCACGCCGGGCCCAACGAGCATGCACTGAGGCGCGAGCCGCTGTCCATGGACGAATACCTGGCGGCCCGCTGGATCAACGAACCGTTCCGAGTGCTGGACTGCACCTCGGAGGTCGACGGCGCGGTCGCCATCCTCATCACCGGCGAGGACATCGCCCGAAACTGCAAGCAGGACCCGATGTGGTTGGTCGGGTCCTCGAACTCCCAGGGTGGGGCGGGCTGGACCGAGTGGGCCGATCCGACCGAGATGTACTCCAAGACCGCCGGTCCCAAGATCTGGGAGAAGACCGGGCTCACGCCGGCCGACATGGACCTTGCGTGCATGTACGACTGCTTCACCTACACGGTGATGGCCACGATGGAGGGGTTCGGCTTCTGCGAGAAGGGCGAAGTCGGCAAGTTCTTCTCGACCGGGCGCGCGACGTACGGCGGTGACGTCGTGGTCAACCCGCACGGAGGCCTGTTGTCCGAGGGGTACATCCACGGCCTCAACCATCACTACGAAGCCGCGTTGCAACTGCGGCACGCGGCGGGTGTCCGCCAGGTCGACGACGCCCAACTGGCGCTGGTCACCGCCGGTGGCGGACCGTTCGGCGGGGCCAACGTCTACAGCAGGGAGAAACCATGACCAATCCCACAGTCCTGCCACCGGTTCCGGTGCCCGACCCGGACACCACGCCCTACTGGGAGGGCCTGAAAAACGGCAAGTTGCTGATTTGCCGATGCGACGACACGGGAAAGTGGATCCATCCACCGCTGGAGCGCAGTCGGTTCACCGGCGGTCCGGTGCACTTCGAGGAGGTCAGCGGCGAGGGCACGATCTTCAGTTACATCGTGGTCCGGCAGGCGCTGGTGCCGGGTCGGACGCCACCGTACGTGGTGGGGCTGATCGAATTGGCCGAGCAGCCGGGACTGCGGATCAACGCCGTCGTCGACGCCGATCCCGCCGACGTCCGCATCGGCCAGCAGGTCGAACTGCGCATCGTCGCTCTCGGCGAAAGCGGCTACCGAATCCCCGAGTTCGTCATCAAGACGCCGTAGTCCCTCGCGCTAGGAAGTGAGCAGCGCGCCGGTGCCCAGATCCGAGTAGGCCTCGGCGAACCGGCCGAGCACCGCCTCGACGACCTCGACGGAATACATCTGGTCGGGCGTGATCGCCCACATGCAGAAGCCCCATGCCGGACTCTGCCGGTAGGACGTCCACATCTGCTCGCGGTCGGGCAGTGCCGCGACGCCCGCGTCGTGCAGGCGGCCGCGGTAGTTGTCGAGCAGTTCGCCCTCGTGTGCTCGCCGCAGATCCGGTGGCAGGGCGCCAATCAGCGCATATCCGACGTCGTGCGACCACGATC
>NZ_JBOGDD010000489.1:0-8414 GCF_050701675.1 Mycobacterium sp.
CCGTGGGGGGGTCACGCCACGATCCGGTCACCCCATCGATTGTTCCCCATGGGGCTGACCGCCGCCTGCAGGGCGGCCGGTGTGGCTTTGCTCGCGGGTCGTCAGGCAGTATTGATGACGATGGAGAGCATGATCGAACCCGCCGAGCAGGATTTTGCGACCGAACCGTCGCAACCGCCGGCTGACCCTGCCACCGTACTGATGGGCGCGGTCGACGCTGCGCGCGCGGCGATCAGGGAGTTCAGCGGCGATGACGTAGTCGGTGAATACCTCGGCGCCGGCTCCGACGACCCGTCCGCCGTGACGCACCGTTTCCTGGCGACCCTGCCCGGATACCAGGGCTGGCAGTGGGCGGTGGTGGTCGCGGCGCATCCCGGTGCGGATCACGCCACGATCAGTGAAGTGGTCCTGGTGCCGGGCCCGACGGCGCTGCTCGCACCGCAGTGGGTGCCGTGGCAGGAGCGCGTCCAGCCGGGTGATCTGGGTCCGGGGGACCTGCTGGCCACACCCGTCGACGATCCGCGGGTGGTGCCGGGGTACACGTCGTCCGGCGACGACGAGCTCGACGAGGTCGCGGGTGACATCGGGCTCGGCAAGCGTCAGGTCCTCAGCCAGTGGGGCCGCATCGAGGCCGCGGAGCGCTGGCACGACGGCGAATACGGACCCGGCTCGGCCATGGCGCGTGCCACGCGCAAGGTGTGCCGTGACTGTGCGTACTACCTGTCGCTGACCGGATCGCTTGGCACGCTGTTCGGAGTGTGCGCCAACGAGATGTCGGCCGACGGGCACGTCGTCTCGGAGGAGTACGGCTGCGGCGCGCACTCGGACACCCCGCAGGCCGCCACCATCGGTTCACCGATGTTCGATCCGTACGACGACGGCGTCCTCGACCTGACGCAGCCCTGAGAGCAGGTTCAGCGAATTCCGCTCTGGGCGCCGCGGGAGCCGCGGCGTGCGGCGCGCCGCTGCCACAGGAAGATCGACGTGCCTGCCACGCCAACGCCAAGCCCGGCCAGCGTCACCGGGCGGCAGTCGTGCAGAGCGGGCACCGAGAAGGCCAGCACGACGGCGATGAGCCAGCCAGCCGCGATAGTGACGATGACCGGCCACGGCTGCAGAAGGACGTCCGGCAGAGCCGGAGGTTCTCCTCGGTCGTCATGCGGTGACGGCGTCGTCGCGTCCATTGCGGACCAACCTAACCGATCCCGGTTCAACTGTCGGTACTGTTTGCGTCGTGACCGACGCCGACGCCCGCCTGGCCAGCGACTTGTCGTTGGCCGTCGTGCGATTGGCGCGGCAGCTGCGCTTCCGCCGCCCGGACTCGCCGGTGTCGCTGTCTCAGTTGTCGGCGCTCGCGACGCTGGCCAAGGAGGGTTCGATGACACCGGGCGCGCTGGCGATTCGGGAGCGCGTCAGGCCGCCGTCGATGACGCGGGTCATCGCATCGCTGGCAGAGCTGGGATTCGTCGACCGTGCCGCGCACCCCGACGACGGCCGTCAGGTGCTGGTGTCGGTGTCACCCTCGGGGCAGGAACTGATCGACGTCGAGCGCCGCGCCAGCCAGGAGTGGTTGCAGCAGCGCCTCGCCGAACTTCAACCTGGGCAGCGTAAGACCCTGCTGGCGGCCGCCGATCTGATGTCGGCGATCGTGGACGAAGGAACGTGAGCTGAGCGCCGGCGGGCAGGAAGCGAAGCGGACCGGGGGATGAGTCCAGGCGGGCAGGAAGCGAAGCGGACCGGGGAATGAGCCCAGTAGTCGACGTCGACGATCCGACCGACCCATGCCTCGACGACTTCCGCGATCTGAACAGCATCGATCGCAGGCCGGATCTGCCGAGCGGCAAGGGACTCGTGATCGCCGAGGGCGTGCTGGTGGTGCAACGGATGCTGGTGTCGCGATTCGAGCCGGCGGCGTTCCTGGGCACGGAGCGCAGGCTGGGCGAGCTGACCGGCGACCTGGAGTCCACCGATGCACCCTTCTATCGCGCCAGCGCCGAGGTGATGGCCCAGGTCATCGGCTTTCACCTCAACCGCGGCGTGCTGGCGGCCGCGCCGCGCCCGCAGGAGCTGTCGATATCGCAGGTGATCGAGGGTGCGCGCACGATCGCGGTGCTCGAGGGGGTCAACGATCACGAGAACCTCGGCTCGGTCTTTCGCAACGCCGCGGGCCTCGACGTCGACGCGATCGTATTCGGCATGGGGTGTGCCGACCCGCTCTATCGACGGGCGGTGCGGGTGTCGATGGGCCACGCGCTCCTGGTGCCCTACGCTTCTTACGCCAGTTGGCCAGGTGATCTCGAAGTATTGCGGGACAACGGTTTTCGGATGGTGGCGATGACGCCCAGTCCCGCCGCCCAGACGTTGGCGCACGCGATGGAGGGTCTTGTCGACGAGAAGGTGGCGATCCTCGTCGGCGCGGAGGGCCCGGGTCTGACCGAACGGACGATGCGGGCCAGCGACGTTCGGGTGCGTATCCCGATGGCGAGGGGTACGGACTCGCTGAACGTCGCGACGGCTGCGGCGCTGGCCTTTTACGAGCGGGCTAGGCTCGTGCCGTGAACGAGGATGCGACGCCCTGGGGGACGGGGCTGACGGTCGCGGCGTTCGTCGCGGCGGTGACGGCGGGCGCGATCGTCGTCCTGAGCGTTGGCCTGACCCGGGTGCATCCGCTGCTGGCGGTGGGGCTGAACCTGGTGGCCGTCGGCGGGCTCGCCCCGACGGTGTGGGGTTGGCGGGCCCGGCCGGTTTGGCGCTGGTTCGTGCTCGGCAGTGGCGTCGGGGTGGTGGCCGGCTGGCTCGCTTTACTGGCGATGGCCCTTGGAACGGTTGTGGCGTAGCGGCTTTCAGCTCAGCCGGGCCGACGTGTAGGTGGCGTTGAACAGGCCCGTCATCGCCTCGTCGGGCCGGAACTCGAGCCCGTTGTCGAGGAACACGTCCTCGACGGTCACGGTCGTGGTTTGCCAGCCCTTGGCGTTCAGGTAGTCGACGACGCTGCTGCGCTGGCCCTGATAGGTGAGCTCCGACGGGTCGTCCAGGTCCAGGCCGTTGGCGCGCTGGCCGGCAGCGATCGCGCGGACCCCGTCGCTGGTGAGCACGGTCATGTCGGGCTGCCAGTCGGTGGCTACTCGGCTGCCGGCGGCGCTCAGTGCGGTGATGTCGTCGAACAGCCGATCCTGGGCCTGCGGCGGCAGATAGCCGAGCAGTCCCTCGGCGATCCACGCGGTCGGCACCGTCGCGGCGAAGCCCGCCGCGCGGAGTGCGGCGGGCCAGTCGTCGCGAAGGTCGATGCCGATCGAATGCAGCGTTGCGGTAGGGGGCACACCCATCTCGGTGAACGTGCGTGACTTGAAGTCGACGACAGCAGGCTGATCCAGCTCGAACACCGTGGTTCCGTCCGGCCACGGCAGCCGGTAGGGCCTGGCGTCCAGACCGGCGGCGAGGATGACGGCCTGGTGGATGCCTGCGTCGGTCGCGGTGGCGAAGAAGTCGTCGAAGTACTTGGTGCGGATGGCCATGCCGTCGGCCAGTCGCTGCGGGTCGAGCAGGTTGCCCTGCTCGTCGGGTTCGACGAGGCCGTTCGCCAGCTTGGTGAAGTAGTCGACGCCGACGGCGCGCACCAGCGGCTCGGCGTAGATGTCCACGATGAGCGGCGTCGGGCTACGGGTGGCCAGTGCGCGGGACGCGGCGACGCCGGTCGCGGTGGCGCCCACGCTGGACGCGAGGTCCCATGAATCGTTGTCGGTACGGGGCATGAAACTTAGTCTACATAACTAATATTTCAACATGGCCCACGCGATCAGGGCTGGGTGGCGGAACGCACTCCCAGCAGGACGTCTTCCCAGCCGGGCACCTCTGGCCTACTGCGCTTGCGGGTGCGGGGCTTGGGCTCGGCGGGCGTCTTGGCCGTCGCGGGTTCCGGAGCAGGGGTGGCGGGCGGCTCGGGTGCCGGTGTCGGCTCGGGCAGCGACAGATCGAGGGTGGGCACCGGTGCGACCGACCGCAGCGGTGGCCGGTCGAACTGGGGATCGATGAGCTCTGCCGCCGCGTCGTCGAAGGCCGTCGCCGTGCCGCCGTGGGCTCCCGGCGTGTAGCGGAAGTGGGCGACGTTGTCCGAACGCCCGGCCTTCCACGACAGTTGGACGGTCCAGCGGCCGTCCTCATTGCGCCAGGCGTCCCACGCTGTGGCGTCGGGATCGAGGCCACGGGACACCAGGGCCGTCGTGATGGTCTCCAGCAGCGTCAACACCGCGGGTCCGTCGGCGAGCACGGGGTGCGCGGCGGTCGCAAGCTCGGCCGCGCGGGAGCGCTCCAGTAGGACCGGGTGGGCGAAACGCTCGACCCGGACGGGGTCGACGCCCGCCGCATTCGCGACCTCTTCGACGGACGCACCCGCTCGGATCCTGGCTTGAATATCCTTGGGGCTCAGCACGTTCGGAACCTCGACATCGACTTGAGAGGGGCTGGTGACGGCACGGTCATCGTTCAACGCGGCGCGGAGGCGACTGTCTGGACGGAGAATGAACTTCTCGCCGGAGCCGGCGGTCTCGCAGATGATGCGTTTGCCATCTACGTCGAGTCCGATGACTTTCAGTTCCCGCATGTGCGACCTCCTAGGGCGGCTTAAGCGGCCACCCTACTTCGTTACCGAGCCGTAACCGGCGTCTGACACGCAGTCACGGCGGTGATCGTCAGAGGCGCTCGACGACCCAGTCCACGCAGGCCGTCAGTGCGCTGACGTCATCGGGATCCACGGCAGGGAACATCGCGACCCGCAGCTGGTTGCGGCCCAGCTTGCGGTACGGCTCGGTGTCGACGATGCCGTTGGCCCGCAGCACCTTGGCCACGGCCGGGGCGTCCACTTCCTCGCCGAAGTCGATGGTCCCGACGACTTGCGACCGCAACGAGGGGTCGGCGACGAACGGGGTGGTGTAACTCGTCGTCTCGGCCCACGAGTACAGCCGCTGCGAGGAGTCGGCGGTGCGTTTGACGGCCCAGTCGAGCCCGCCGTTGCCCAGCAGCCAGTCGAGCTGGTCCGCCATCAGCACCAGCGTCGCGATCGCGGGGGTGTTGTACGTCTGGTTCTTCAGGCTGTTGTCGATCGCGATCGGCAACGACAGGAAGTCGGGCACCCAGCGGCCCGATCCCGCGATCTGCTCGACCCTCGCCAACGCGGCCGGGCTCATGATCGCCAGCCACAGCCCACCGTCGGACGCGAAGTTCTTCTGGGGGGCGAAGTAGTAGGTGTCGGTATCGGCGATGTCGACGGGAAGGCCGCCTGCCGCCGACGTCGCGTCGATGACCACCAGCGCGTCGCCGTCGGGGCGCTGGATCGGCACCGCGACGCCCGTCGAGGTCTCGTTGTGCGCCCACGCGACCACGTCGACCGACGGGTCGGACTGCGGCTGCGGGGCGCTGCCGGGATCGGCCTTGACGATGATCGGGTCGCCGACGAACGGGTTGGCCGCCACCGCCGAGGCGAACTTGGCGCTGAACTCGCCGAACGTCAGGTGCAGCGACCGCTTGTCGATCAGCCCGAATGCCGCAGCGTCCCAGAATGCGGTCGAGCCGCCGTTGCCGAGAATCACCTCGTAGCCGTCAGGGAGCGCGAACAACTGGCGCACACCGTCGCGGACGCGGCCGACCAGGTTCTTGACGGGTGCCTGCCGGTGCGAGGTGCCGAACAGGTGCCCGGAATCGACCAGCGCCTTCAGCTGCTCGGGGCGCACCTTCGACGGCCCGGAGCCGAAGCGTCCGTCCTTGGGCTTGAGGTCGGCGGGAATCGTGAGGTCGGCCATGTGGTCAAGAGTAGTGACCGGACTCATGCACTTTCCGCGGGGAGGGTGGGCGGAAAATACCGGAAATGTGGGTAAACACCCGACACATCGACCCCGCCGTGTCCATACTGTGATCTGTCGGGAATTTGAGCCTTTGGGGGCCACGTGATCAATCGCGGAAAGATCTCGACGCTAGTGCCGGTATGTGTGGCGGCCATGACGGTCTTCGGTTCGGTGCTCGCCGCTGCGCCGGCCCAGGCAGATGGCGGTGACCAGGGCGTCGCGGTGCTGAGCCAGATCAACGCGACGCGCGCGGCGAACGGCTGTGGCCCCGTCGCGGCCAATCCGCAGCTGACCGCGTCGGCGGAGCGGCACGCCGAGGACATGCTCGCGAACGGAGTGTCCGACCACACCGGTTCGGACGGCTCCTCCCTCGTCCAGCGCGTCACGGATGCCGGCTACACGCAGTACGCCGATCTCGGCGAGATCGTCTTCTGGGGCACCGGGTCCGCAGGCACCCCGGCAAACGCGGTCACCTCCTGGATGAACAGCCCGCCCCACCGCGCGATCATCACGGACTGCCAACTGACCGAGGCGGGGTTCTCGGCGCTCAGCAACGGCAACAAGATGACAGCGACGGGGGATTTCGGGACGAGGTAGGCGCAGCGAAACGGCTCCTGGCCGTCGTCAGCTGGTCAGGATCCTGGCACCGTCGGTAGTGACGGCGACGGTGTGTTCACTGTGCGCGGCGCGGGCGCCGGTCGCCGTCCGCAGTGTCCAGCCGTCGGAATCGTGCGTGTAGTCGTCGGTGCCGTCGGCGATCAGCATCGGCTCTATCGCGATGACCAGGCCCGGCCGCAGTTTCATGCCCCTGCCGGGCCTGCCGACGTTCGGCACGTGCGGATCTTCGTGCATGGTGCGGCCGATTCCGTGGCCGCCGTGGTCGGCGAGCATTCCGTAGCCCGCCGTGCGGGCGGTCGTGGCGATCGCATGGCCGACGTCGCCGAGGGTGTTGCCCGGTTTCACCGCGGCGATGCCCGCGGCAAGCGCCGCGTCGGTCGCCTCGATGAGTGCGACGTCCCCGGTGCGCGGGTTGCCGACGACGAAGCTGCGGGCCGCGTCTCCGCACCAGCCGCGCAGCGTCGCCCCGAAGTCGACCGACACCAGGTCGCCGTCCACGAGCAGCTCGTCGGTGGGGATGCCGTGGACGACGGCGTCGTTGACGCTGACGCACAGCACCGCTGGGAAGGGGACCGGCGCCCAGTGCGGGTGGTAGTTCAGGAACGGCGAACCCGCGCCATGCTTTGCGAGGACGTCGGCGGCCACCCTGTCGAGGTCCCTCGTCGTACGCCCAGGAGCGGCGTGCGCGACGACGGCGCGCAGGGCCTCGGCGACCACGGCGCCCGCGGCCCGCATCGCCTCGATCTCGGCTTCGGTCTTCAGTTCGACCATCAGTGGCTGTTGCCTGCGTCACATGTGATGTGGATAACCCGGTCAGCGCACATACAGGAAAACGCCCTGTTCAATTACTGGGACCTCCGGTACCGTGGTGGACAGCAGGCCGACAAATGTAAACCTCACGGGAGGCTTCGAATGGCTGTCAAGATCGCTCGCACGCGGATCATCCGCCGCTGGCGCAAGAACATGGACGTCTCCGACGACACCGGGTACGTGGACACTCTCACCACACTGTCCGAGGGGTCGGTGCGGCGCAACTTCAATCCGTACACGGACATTGACTGGGACTCCCCGGAGTTCAAGGTGACCCCCGACGACGAGCGCTGGATCCTTCCGGCGACGGATCCGATCGGCCAGCACCCCTGGTATCGGTCGCAGTCCAAGGAGCGGCAGATCGAGATCGGCATGTGGCGTCAGGCCAACGTCGCCAAGGTCGGACTGCACTTCGAGTCCATCCTGATCCGCGGGCTGATGGAGTACGCATTCTGGACGCCCAACGGCTCGCCCGAGTACCGCTACTGTCTCCACGAGGCGGTCGAAGAGTGCAACCACACCCTGATGTTTCAGGAGATGGTGAACCGCATCGGCGCCGACGTGCCCGGCATGCCACGGATGCTCAAGTGGATACAGCCGGTCATCCCGCTGGTCGCCGGACCGCTTCCGATCCCGTTCTGGTTCGGCATTCTCGCCGGCGAGGAGCCCATCGACCACACGCAGAAGAACGTGCTGCGCGAGGGCAAGACCTTGCATCCGATCATGGAGCGCGTCATGGCCATTCACGTGGCTGAGGAGGCTCGGCACATCTCGTTCGCGCACGAGTACCTGCGCAAGCGAGTGCCCCACCTTCCGCGGCGCAAGCGGTTCGTAATGTCGATCTACGTGCCCGTCGTGATGCGCGTCCTGTGCTCGGCCATCATCGTGCCGCCTCGGGCGTTCTGGAAGGAATTCGATATCCCTCGCTCGGTGCGCAAGGAGATCTTCTTCCGGTCACCCGAGTCGCGGAAGATGCTGCGCGACATGTTCGGCGACGTTCGGATGTTGTGCCAGGACACCGGCTTGATGAACCCGCTCGCGAAGTTGGTCTGGCGGATCTGCCGGATCAGCGGTGCTCCCAGCCGCTACCGGAGTGAACCTCAGCGCCAGCATCTGGTGTCGGTCGCGTAGGCACCCATGCCGCACGTG
>NZ_JBOGDD010000490.1:0-1942 GCF_050701675.1 Mycobacterium sp.
GGGTCTTCTTCCCCGACCCGTGGCCCAAGGTGCGCCATCACAAGCGCCGCCTTCTGCAGCCCGCGATCCTGGCGTTGATCGCCGACCGGCTCCGAGTTGGCGGGATCCTGCACGCCGCCACGGATCACGCCGGCTACGCCGAACACATCGGTGAGGTCGGCGACGCCGAGCCCGCACTGCGCAGGTTGGCCACCGATCTCGAGGTGTCCGACGTCGACCTACCCATCTCGGTGCGACGGCCCGTCACGAAGTACGAGGACAAGGCGCATCACGCGGGCAGTGCCGTGGCCGAATTCCTCTGGGAGAAGCGGCCATGAGCATCACGGACGAGATAGAGGAAGCCGGGGCGATCCCCGACGAGACCGGTGAGCCGACCGAGCCTCAGTTCAACACCCCTCAGCGGGTGCTGCTGGTCTGGGACGCCCCGAACCTCGACATGGGGCTCGGGTCGATCCTTGGCGGCCGGCCCACGGCTGCGCACCGACCCCGGTTCGACGCGCTGGGTCGCTGGCTGCTGGCCCGCACCGCCGACCTTTCGGCCGAACGCTCCGCCGACGAACCGGTGATCACGTTCGAACCCGAGGCGACGGTCTTCACCAACATCGCCCCTGGTAGCGCCGACGTCGTCCGCCCCTGGGTGGAAGCGTTGCGCAACGTCGGCTTCGCGGTGTTCGCCAAACCCAAGGTCGACGACGACAGCGACGTCGACAGCGACATGCTCGACCACATCGCACTGCGCCGCAGCGAGGGTCTGGCTAGCGTGTTCGTGGCGTCCGCCGACGGGCAGGCGTTCCGACTTCCGCTCGAGGACATCGCCCGCGAAGGCATCCCGGTCCGGGTCCTCGGATTTCGCGAACATGCGAGTTGGGCGCTAGCGTCGGATACCTTGGAGTTCGTCGACCTCGAGGACATCCCCGGCGTCTTCCGGGAGCCGCTACCGCGAATCGGCCTTGATTCGCTGCCCCAGCAGGGGGCGTGGTTGCAGCCATTCCGGCCGCTGTCCTCGCTACTCACCTCACGCGGGTGAACAACTGAAGCATCATGGGCCGAGAAACTTGAAGAAGATCAGTTAGGAGCTCACGTGTTCGCCTGGTGGGGTCGAACGGTGTACCGATTCCGATACGCAGTGATCGGAGTCATGGTCGCACTTTGCCTTGGCGCGGGCGTGTTCGGTATCAGCCTGGGTAAGCACGTCACCCAGAGCGGCTTCTACGACAACGGCAGTCAGTCGGTCCACGCGTCCGTGACTGCCGACCAGGCCTACGGCCGCGACACGTCGGGCCACATCGTCGCGATCTACACGGCTCCCGACGGCAAGACCATCGACGACCCGGCATTCCGGAAGAAGATCCTCGACAACCTCGCTCAGGTCGAGAAGGACCATCCGGACCAGATTCTGCGCTCGATCGGATACTTCAAGAGCCCGCAGGTGCTCACCACGATGGCCGACGCGGACAAGCAGCATGGATTCATGTCGATCCAGCTCAAGGGCAACGACGACGACACCATCCTGAACAACTACAAGGAGGTCGAGGGCGACTTCGACATCCCCGGCGTCGACGTCAAGATCACCGGCCTCGAGCCGCTGGCCGGGGCGTTGACGGGCACGATCGGCGAGGACCAGAAACGCGCCGAGGTGGCGGCCATCCCGCTCGTGTGCGTCGTGTTGTTCTTCGTCTTCGGCACGGTGGTCGCCGCCGCACTCCCCGGGATCATCGGCGCTCTGACGATCATGGGCGCGCTGGGCATCATGCGACTGGTCGCCGAGTTCGTTCCGGTGAACTTCTTCGCCCAACCCGTGGTGACCCTGATGGGACTGGGCATAGCCGTCGACTACGGCCTGTTCATCGTGAGCCGGTTCCGCGAGGAGCTCGCCGAGGGATACGACACCGAGGCCGCCGTCCGGCGGACCGTGATGACATCCGGTCGCACGGTCATGTTC
>NZ_JBOGDD010000491.1:0-29962 GCF_050701675.1 Mycobacterium sp.
GTCAGGCCGCTTCGCGATCCGTCGATGCCGACGACGACTGAGGGTGACGCTGGGTGTGTGTCTCGCATTGTCTGCCCCATGTTCGGTTGGTGTCGTATACGACGCTAGGTGCAGGTCAGTGCATTGGGTCAGAGCAGAAAGTCCCCTCGATGCCGTCGTTGGTCCCTGCTGTGGGGACCTAGTGAGTGGACGGCGGATGACCGGTCACGGAAATTGCGGCCTCGACGGCTTCGGGGTGAAACCGCCCAAACGAGCTCTGGCAGGGACCGCGACACGGCTAATTGCCGCGATAGGTAATCTGGGAAGAGCCGGCTTGAGCGGGTCGCCCACCCCGACCAGAGTCCGACCCTCCCAGGACATCGGGGCGACGGCGCGCGTCTGGTTCTCGACCTCGTCGACGGTGATGGTGATCGCCCTGTCTCCGAGGATGTTTCAGGCGTGGGGTGGAGCGCTCCCAGCAGGGTCGTTGGTCCCTTCCCACGGAAGGGTCTTGGGTCTCGCGGACGGCAACGCCGTGGTGCTCAGGCCGATCGTGATCAGGTGCGGCGGCGAGAGTCGTCGTGCACGAACAGTACCGAGCAGTCGGGATATCCGAGGATCGGATGACAATTCGGGGTCACCGTGGCGGTCAGTCCTCGCGCTGATTCGGACTGGTCGACGACCGCCAACTGCGGGAGGCCGCGGTCCTCTGACCGATGGGTGCATCGACCGGTCCCGGCGGCCACGACTTCCACGTGGACGTCGGGGAAATGGCGCACCCAGCTGTTTTGCCTGCGATCGATCTGACGCACGGTGGCGTTGCGGAGCCTGCCCTCGATCATCGCTCGGCGCACGACGGCGTCGTTGTCCGGGTCGTCGTCGAGCACCACCGCGATGACGCCGCCGACCCAGTCTCCCGCGGCCCCCTCGGGGCGGATGACGGCGACGTCGCAGTGTGCCCGTTCGACGAGCGTGGTGGCCGTGACGCCCAGTGGTGTGCCGATCTCCCGAGAGGTGCCCACGCAGATCATCGTGGCCGTCGAGCTTTCCTCCAGAAGGACGAGCAGCGCGTCTCCGTAGCAAGTGACCTCTTCGAACGGTACCGGCAGCGCCTGGTTTTCGACCGCGGCGCGAGCAAGGCGCAGCGCTTCTTCCGCGCGACACCGTTGGGTGGCGTCGCGGACGACGGTGACGAGTCGCAGCGGCACGCCGCGGTTCTGCGCCTCTGCCACAGCCCAGGAGGCCGCTGCTCGGGATGCCACTGAACCGTCGACGCCGACCACGATCGCAGGCGACGGGTCGTTCATGGGAAGCAACTCCTTCCGTGAGACGCAATCTTCTTCCGGGTGTGTTTGTCATCGAGACTAGGTACGTAGCAGGGTGATTCAACGAGGCGATGGTCCCTAGGAGCGTGGTACATGGTCCCTGAATTCCCAGTGCCCCTGTGATAGCCGGTCCGAGGACATCCTGTGCAGGGACGGTTCACTTCTTACTCGGCGCCGAGGGTGACGCGTGCGGTCTTGATCGCCCCCGTCGGGTCGGTGTAGGTGAGGATGACCGTGTCGCCAGGAGACTTGGACCTCACGGCGGCGACGAGGGCGTCGGCGTCTGCGATGACGCGGTCGTCGACCTTGGTGACGACCGCTCCGAGGGGTAGGTCGGCGGCCGCGGCGGGCCCTTTGGGTGTGATCGCCACGATTATGGCGCCGTGACTCGGACGCTCGTCGTCCGCCTGCGCCCCCAAGGAGGTATGGGATGCCTTACCGGTCGCGACGAGTTGATCGGCGACACGGATGGCCTGTTCGACGGGTATGGCGAAACCAAGTCCGATCGAACCGCCCGGACCGTTGACGTAGTCGCCTCCCGTCGTCGCCAACGCCGAGTTCACACCGATGAGTGCGCCCGTCAAGTCGACCAGCGCTCCACCGGAGTTGCCAGGGTTGATTGCGGCGTCGGTTTGGATGGCGTCGAATACGCTGTCGTCGTCCGTCGAGTCATCCCTGCTCGACACTGGACGGTGCAAGGCGCTGATGACGCCAGTGGTAACCGTCCCTTCCAGACCCAGCGGTGATCCCACCGCAACGACGTTCTGACCGACGGTGAGGTGTTCCGACGAGCCGCGTGTGATGGGGACGAGTCCCAAAGTCGCGGGCACCCGAACGACGGCGATGTCGCTCATAGCGTCGCCGCCGACCACCACGAACGGCGCGGTACGTCCGTCGGCAAGGGTGACCAGGGTGGTTGCTCCACCTTGTTCGGGTTTCGCACCGGCGGGGACCGCGACGACGTGGTTATTGGTCAATATGAGTCCGTCGGAGCGCAAGATGATGCCCGAGCCCTCCGAGGACTGAAATCCGATGGTTGTCTCGAGCTTCACCACGCTCGGTAGCACCTTGGCGGCGACCCGCTCGAACGGTCCGCCCAGAAGGCGAGCGCCCCCGTGTTCGGTGGCGGGCGTCACGACGCCAAAGTCTAGCGGGCGAACCGCCAACGCCGTGACACCACCGATCAGCGCCGAGACCATGACCACCACCAGTACCCCTGCGAGCAGGACAACGGCCTGAAGGGAGTGGAACACGGGAACATTCGGCAACGCCGCGTGCCGTGAGTGGTGTGGCCCGGAGCTGTCGGTTGAGCGCACATAAGCCGCACACGTGCCGTCAGCGGGCAGGAAATCGGGCGTAACGGTCATGCCGTCCTCCTCTGCGCCAACAACCGTTGGCGTGACTCGACCGTAGCCACCGGTGTGGCGATTCCGTAGAGCCTTTCGGCCCCTGCAAGACAGTAGCGGCGCACAGTTCGGTCGGGGTCAGCTTCAATCGAGAGACTTTAGGCCGTAGCGCCGATCCCGTTGTCTCGCAACCCTGAACCCGACGGAGCCGTGCTGAACCACTAACGGAGCAATGGGTCCGGACACACTTGAAGGGCCGGTCGGCCACGCGCAGGATGCGAGTTCGTCGAACTGGAACGGTCGCTCTGTGGTCCTATGTCACGTCCGTGTGTGACCTTTGCCCATACCGGTTGACCGCTACGGTCTTTAGTGTCGAAGTCATGACGATCAAGAGTGACAAGACGATCAAGGACAGCAAGAAGGTGTCGGCGCCTCGTCTTCCGGGTCTGGCCGAAGAGGTTCGCGAGTCGGCCAGGGCGGGCCAGCACGCCGCCAGCCGAGCCCTGCGCGACTTCAGGCGCACAGTCGACGACGCAATCCCCGAGGTGGTCGAACCTCTTCGCGCGCGGATCGTCCATGCGGCAATCGAATTGGCTGACGAGCTCGTCACCGCACAGTTCACATTCCACCGCAGCATCGTGCGGTCCGCAGACCGGGCGATGACGAAGTCAGTGACGCCAGCGAATGATGAGGGCTCTCGTGGACGAGACTGATCTTGAGTTGAGGCTCCCGGCCGCAGAGAACTCAGCCCCGGTGATGGTGGGCATCGACGGATCTCAGTCGAGCCTGCGGGCGGCTGTGTGGGCGACCGACGAAGCAATCGCGCGCGATACCTCGCTGCGCCTGGTTCACGTGGTGAGCCCCGGCGGCTCCGAGCATCTCGATACCGCAATGGCCGATGCGCACCGGGCGCTGCACCGTGCGTGGGAGATCGTCGTGGACACCGGCAAGCCAGTGAAGTTGGAATCGGAGATTCTTGAGGGCGAGCCCGTCGAGGAATTGGTGGAGGCCTCGCGCCGGGCGGTGTTGCTGTGCGTTGGGCACAAGGGTGCGAAGGACTCCGGGGCGCTGAAGCGCGGTGCGACGGCCCGGGCGGTGGCCCGTCGCGCGCACTGTTCGACCGCTGTCGTGCGACGGCGGGGTCCTGCGCGTCGGCCAAGGTCGCATCGGTGGATCGTCGCGATCCTCGACGAGTCACCCGACTCCCACGGCGTGCTCGAAACCGCCGTCGTCGAGGCGTTGCGACACGAAGCCCCGATATTCGCGCTGACCTCGTGGTCGACGACCATGGCGTCTGCCAAGGGCGAGCGGATCAGCGATAAGGCGCTGCGCGCGAACGTAGAGGGACGCCTCGAACGAGCTCGGCGGGATCCGACGGCGGTACAGATGTGTGCGTTGCCGATGCCACACCATCTCCTGCATGTCCTCAAGCAGGCCGCCCACGTCGACCAGATGGTCATTGTCGCGGACAGCCAGCAGCACGCCATCGAGGAGCTGATGAGTGATCGGGCGCACGCCGCACTACGCAAGTCGAGTTGCTCGCTGCTGATCTTGCGTTCTCCGGCGTCCTCAGTTGGCTCGGCCACGGCCTGATCAGACAATCTGATTACATGCGGTGGCAGGGCATTTCCCGTGCCACTCGGCGGGCCCTGTCCGGAACGGGTTGGCGTGCTCACCGGCGGGCGTAATGGGAGGACGCGAGCGTAACCCGGACGGACACACCGGGCCGACACCGTACCGGATGGCGAAGTCGACGAATGGTGCAAACCGGTGTCACGAGGGGGAGTCGTCACGTAATGATGGTGCCCACGAGATGTCCTATACCGTAGGTGATTCCGAGCGCCAGTCCGCCGCCGACGACGTTGCGCGTGACCGCGCGCGACTTGGGCGCACCGCCGAGGACGGCCGATGCCGCTCCGGTGATGACGAGCGCCACTAGCACGGCCGCGACGGTCACCGGAATGCGGAATGCCTGGGGTGGCAGCAGAATTGCGATCAGGGGCAGAAGTGCGCCGACGGTGAAGGATAGAGCCGAAGACAGCGCGGCCTGCCAAGGGTTGGTCAGATCGGTGGGATCGATACCCAGTTCCACGTCGGCGTGGGCGGCGAACGCGTCATGGTCGGTGAGCTCTTCGGCGACGGTGCGCGCGGTGGCCGTTGACAATCCCTTGGCTTCGTACAGCGCCGCGAGTTCGTCCAGTTCCGCCGCCGGGTCCTCACGTAGCTCCCCGCGTTCCTTGCTCAGCAGGGCCTGCTCGGTGTCACGCTGAGCGCTGACGGAAACGTACTCTCCCAATGCCATCGAGACCGCCCCAGCGACCAGTCCGGCGATTCCTGCGGTCAGGATCGGCCCAGGCGATGTCGACGCTGCGGCGACTCCAACCACGATGCCCGCGGTGGAGACGATCCCGTCGTTGGCGCCTAAAACGGCTGCACGCAACCAATTCAGCTTCGATGACACCGAACCCGTATGTGGCTCGGCGGGATGGGATGCCGTTGACATGGTCGCCACGTTAGACATCGACGCACGGATCCGCCAGCCAACGTAGCCTAGCCAAACGGCTTCGGTACCGCGCCGAAGATGGGTGATTTCTGGTCTGTAATGAGTTCATGCACAACCGAGTTCACGCCATGCTTGCGTCAAAGTCTGGTCTGCTCCAGTTGATCGTCGGGGATGTCGTTGCCCTGAATCGCAGTGCCGTTGGCGCATTGGTAAGTCCGTAGCGGAAGCACTGGTCGGTCAAGGTGTGCCGCCACTCTCTACGGTACGAACCTGATTCCCCCAGGTCGCCCTCGCACCGGAATCCCCGATGCGGTAGACCTGCACGGCAGTTCCCACGCTGACGGCGATGACGACCAGGGCGACGACCCACGACGCGACTCGTTTGGGTCGGTGCCCGCGGCCCTCACGCACGTGCACCACTGCCAGGAGTGCGGAGGCCACGAGTAGCGCGATGGCGTAGTAGAGCATTGTGTCGCCCAACTCGGTGTGTGTGTGCAACTGCGGTGACCGACCAACCTGATGTTCGAGCCATTCGCCCGCATCCGTGGTCAGCGGGGTGAGCACGACGGTGATCACGGCTAGGCCGACCACCAACCACACCAAGCGCTGTCGGGCCGCGGGCCAAGCGGCACAAATGATCGCCAGAACGGCCGTGAGCGGCGCGAGGATGACGATGAAGTGCACCAGCAGGGCGTGGGCGGGGAGCCCATTGAACGTGGTCACGAGAATGACTCCTTGGGATGGATTGAACACACGACGGGCGGCGCTGCCCGATCAAGAACGAGATTGTGCGATTAGGGAAAGTGCGAGCCGCGGACAACGGTCGACGGCGACGCGTGCCTCGGTCAGATCGCCGAGTGGTATCGCGGGCTCTCGGGAGCCGTTGCGCGCCCGCGGGTAGCCCCAGTCGTCGCGGCCGAGGACACCGGGCAGCAACTCGGTGCACAGGCCACGGCCATCGCATCGTGTCCAATCGACGTGCAGCCGTGATGGTTTCGGCGGTGTTCTCATGTGTTGTTCCTTTGCGGTGGCCGGTCGGTACGTTCGGCGTCGTGCGCGGCGACCAGGGCAGCGGTGCATCGGCCGGCTCGATGGTGGGCGATATCGACGGCAAAGGTTGCGAGCGCGCTGTGGGCCAGTCGGACGGTTCCGTCGGGATGCCGGCACGAGCCCCTGCCGTTGACGACGTCGAGTAGGCGGTGAACCTCGTCGAGAGATCTGTCGACCACCCGCGCGTAGGCGAGGTCGTCGAACAGTTGCGCCAGCCTAGGTAGACCGTTGCGGCAGGGTCCACACTGCTGGGCGCCCTGTTCTGCGAGGTAGGCGACGATGTCGGCAGTACGGGCGAGGCCACACTGGTCGGACGGGAGCGCGTGGACGATGCCCGCACCCGGGCTCGCCCCGCGCGGTGCCAGGCTCGCACGCGAGAGCCGGGCACCGGGCAGGGCTGCGGTGGGAAGCCAGGTGCCGTGGTATCCGCCGAGAAGGACGGCACCCACGTTGCGCAGGTCGTCAAGGCCGCCGCGTGCCAGCACTTCGGTGAGGAGCGTTCCAATGGGCACCTCCAGGACGTGCCGGCGGGGCAGTAATCCTGACAGGGTCACCAGCATGGTGCCGGGTTCGCCGGGTTCTCCGACCGATCGGAACCAGCCAGGCCCGTAGCGGGCGATCAGGGCGATGTGCGCCAGGGTCTCGACGTTGTTG
The DNA here is from genome assembly GCF_050701675.1 of Mycobacterium sp. Taxonomy (GTDB): domain Bacteria; phylum Actinomycetota; class Actinomycetes; order Mycobacteriales; family Mycobacteriaceae; genus Mycobacterium. The sequence continues at coordinate 6,858 of NZ_JBOGDD010000491.1, forward strand.
ACCAAGGTGGGTCGCCCGCGCACTCCGGACGTGGACGTCGGCACTGTGCGGTCTCGGGGAATCGCTCGGCCACCCTCGATTCGCCTGACGACGGCCGATTCCTCCCCTGCGACGAACGTGTCGGGTGCCTCGACGACGGTCACGCGATGCCCGTCCAGTCCAGCGGCGGCACGTTCGTCGATGGCGTACCGTGCAGCGGGCGCGACGTGGTTCGGGAGATAGAGGTACACCTTGTCGGCGTGCACTGCTGCGGCCGCCAATTGGAGACCCTCGAGGATCAGGTGCGGTGCGCGCGCCACGAGCATCGCATCCTTACGGCTGAGTGGCTCGCCCTCGGCGCCGTTGCCGATCACAACGGGTTTGCGCCCGGTAACCGACGCGATCTTGCGGCCAGTGGGAAACGCGGCCCCACCCCGGCCGGTCAGGCCGGCCGCCTCCAGTGACGGGATCAGGGTCTCGGCCGCACCGATGGGAACCCCGCCGAATCGCGCGTGGTGTTCCCGCAGACCTGGGCCGTTTGCGGCGAAGAGCTGATTACTCACGGGCGGGTCCGTGCGCTGTAGTCGTTGGACTTTCACCGGCGAGCCGATGTTTGCGTGTCGGGGAATTCGACGAAGGAGGCACGCAGCCGCCACACCAGCGCTGCTGCGACGGTCAACGCGCAGCAACCAGCGAGAGCGAAGAACCACGGATGGCCTGCGTCAGTGCCGTTGCCGAGTGCGTGGGCCAGCGCGATCGGCCACAGCGCGTAGGCCGCCCAGTGCACGACGCGGAAGGCGTGCACCCCGAGACGGTGGCGTAGCAGGCTGGTGACCACGATTGTGACGAGCACGTCGCAAGCCAGGGTTCCCAGTCCGAGCCAAAGCGGCCGGTAGGCACCAAGGAATGGCACCGCGAAGTCCACAACACGCAATTGGGCGTACGGGTCGAAGAACAGCAGTGCCACGTGGAGAACGACCAGGACGGTGCCGGCCAGTGCCGCGAAGCGGTGGACGTCGGCTACGGCGAAGCGGGGGAGGGCTGCGATACGACGGCCCGACCGGGTGGCGATACCCAGCGCTAGGGACACCGTCAGAAACACCAGCGCGGTGACTCCGGTACCGCGACCCAGTGCCCACAATGCTTGGTCGGTCATCGCAGCCGCTCCTGGTCGGCGTGCGGCCACCCGCCGACCGTGTGGACGCCGCGGTCGCTGTCGACTAGCCGGGCCGTCATGCCGAGTACCCGAATCCATTGCAGGGCAGTCCATCCGCGTACCACCGCCGCGGTGGAGACCGTGTTGGCGGCATAACAGGTCTGTGCGGCGACGCTCACCGTCCGCCACACAGGGTCCGCAGGCAGTCCCGTACGCGGGTCGAGGATGTGGTGCCACACCTCACCACCGCGGCGCCAGCGGCGGTGCAGCGTGCTTGACGTGGCCAGTGCCGCTCCGGCCGGAAGTCCAATGGCGCTGGCCGGTTCGTCAGGGGTGTCGTGGACCACGACCTGCCAGGAACCGTCCGGTGCCGCTCCAGCGGTGGCGATGTCGCCGCCGAGATTGACCAGCACGCCACTGCCAGTCGCCTCGAGGACGCGTTGAGCGCACTGGTCCGCGGCAACCGCCTTCGCGGTGGCACCGAGGTCGAGTAGTACTCCCGGCGGCACTGTGACGATCCGATCCCGCAGCGTGACCATCGACCACACCGCCGGGGTGACGATCGACGCGGCGAGGGGCCGGGCGCTCCGAAGGGGCGTGACGCCGCTGTCATAGCCGAGTACGACCGGCGCCGCGCCGACCGTCGGGTCGACGTCACCATCGGTATGGGCAGCCGCCGTCAGCGCGGCGTCCAGCAGGTTGGCCAACATCTCGCTGATCTCGGTCGGACGACCGCCCGACAATGCCAGCGCCGCGACTTCGGAGTCCGGCCGGAAGCGGGATGCGGCAGCGTCGACGGCGTCGAGTTCCGCGTCGACTTCCTGCCGGGCGGTGCACAGCGACCGGGGATTCGTGACGACGATCTGCATGTCCGTACTCCACCGCTGCCACCGGCTCTGCGCGATGTCGTGCACGCTGACGGTCACGAGCCGCGGGATGTCGAGATGCGCGGTGAGAAGTTCGGCGACATGACCGTGGTCGGAGTTAGTATGTGCCGCTTGGTCGTTGGCAGTGTCGGCGGCTGTGACCGATGGGCGACGGGGGGTGGGGCGGGCTCGTAAGTCCGTCGGGAGGTGTAGTCGGGCTCCTGTGCTCTGTGTGTCTCCGGAGGTTGGATCACCCCAGTCCCGGGGGTCCCCGGAGGAGGCGGTTCGGTGGTGACCGGCAGAGCCGGTTCAGTAGTCGTAGCGACCGGGCTGAGTGCCGGGGGCACCTCGAGGACGGGCGCCGGGTCGAATTCCGGCGGAGCAGGATCGCCGGCGACGGTTGGCACTTCGGTTGCGGGGGGTCTGAAGGTGTCGGCGTAGGCCAGGGTGGATGTGCCCGCGACTCCAGCGATCCCGAGGCCGGTCAGCGCCCACGAGACCGCTCTCGCACGGCGCATTCCCGAACGGGGTGAATCCATGACTCCGATGCTGGCAGCCGATTCTTCAAGCCTTCGAAGATTTGGCGTGGCACGCTCATTGGGTGGCCGACCGGACCGCAGCGCCAACGCTGCTCATCGTCGACGACGACCGCGCTCTGAGTGGGATGCTCGTTGAGTTGTTCACCGACGAGGGCTACGAGGTGGAGGCCGCGTACGACGCTCAGCAGGGGCTTCACCGCGGTCTGACCGGGGGCTACGACGCACTCATCGTCGATCGTGGGCTGCCCGTCATGGATGGCGTCGAGCTCATCGGGGTGCTGAGATCGAGGGGGGTCGGGACGCCGATCCTGGTGCTGACCGCGCGCGGTGCGACGACCGATCGCGTCGACGGGCTCGACGCCGGAGCTCAAGACTATCTGGTCAAGCCGTTCGAGGTGCCCGAGTTGCTGGCCCGGGTGCGCGCTCTGGTGCGGCGGCCGAATGACAGCGCGACTTTGCGGGTCGACGGACTGTCCTTGGATCGGTTGACCCGCACCGTCAGCGGCCGCAGGGTGGGTGTCGACGTCGAGCTGTCCGAGCGGGAAGCAGCGCTGCTGAGCGTCCTGATGAGCACTCCAGGGCGCATCTTCACCCGCGGGCAGTTGCTCAGCTCGGCGTTCGACGGCGTCGACACCCCGGGTGTGGTCGACACCTACGTGCACTATCTCCGTCGCAAGCTCGGTCGAGGAATCGTCCGCACGGTCCGCGGCACCGGGTATCGCCTCGGAGCCGGATGACACCCCACGGCGACCTCGCCGTGGTGCGGCGCGCGGGCCGGGTCGCGGCCGTGCAGGCGTCGCTAGCCCTGGCGGCAGTGTTGTTGGTGGTTGGTGCGGTGATCTTCCTGGTCGACGTTCGCGTCCAGAATCAGCAGATTGTCGATCAGCTGACGTCGGTGGCCTCGACGGCTGACGACGCCACCGATCCACCACCGGGAATGCAACTCGTCCTGCGGGACCTGACGGGGACGGTGCAGTCGAGCGTCTCCGACGTGCCGACCGCCGACCTGCTTGCACGCCCGGCGGGGTTCTCCGACGAGCGAATGAAGGGTGGACGCTACCGCGTCCTCGTCGCCGACAAACCCCAAGGCAGGGTGGTTGTGTTACTCGCGCTGGACTCCTACGAAGCGGGCCGGAGCCGGCTGCTGCTGTCGCTGGGCGCGGCGGAACTGGCCGGGATCCTCGCTTCGACCGCCGTCGTCGTCCTGCTTACGCGACGTTCCATCCGCCCGTTGACCGAGGCGTTGGCGTTGCAGCGAAGGTTCGTCGCCGACGCCTCGCACGAACTTCGTGCACCGCTGACCGTCCTGCACACCAGGATTCAGTTGCTCGCACGCCGATTCGACGACGGCGACGCCCACCGGGCCAAGGAGCAGATCGACGCCCTCACGGCCGACACCAGGATGCTCGGCGAAGTGATCGAAGACCTGCTGGCATCGGCCACTATGGCCGGCAGCGGGATTCCCCGCGCCCGCGTCGACGTTTCGGCCATCGCCGATGAGGTCCGCGACGGCATGGTCGAGCACGCTGGCACCGCTGGGGTACGCCTCGTCGTGGATCGTGACATCAACGTCGCAGGACGGGATCTCGCCGTTCTGGGATCGGCGGCGGCGCTCCGTCGCGCCGTCACGTCGCTGGTCGACAACGCTCTGGCCCACGAACATCCGGGTGGACTGATAGCGATCTACCTCGGACGGCGCGGGGCGGACGTCGTCATCGAGGTCCGCGATGACGGCGTCGGCGTCGATCCTGATGCGGTGGACACGCTGTTCACCCGGTTCTCACACGGTGATACCCAGACCGCGTCAGGGGGTCGCCAGCGGTACGGGATCGGACTGGCGCTCGTCCGTGAGATCGCGCTCGCCCATCACGGCGACGTCGGCGTCGCACCTGGGCCCGGCGGCGGCGCGACCTTCAGGCTCACTCTGCCCGCCGCCCCTCCGGTATGACGCCTTCGAAACCTCCTCAGTGGCCCCTAACCACGATGACGGGTACCGGTGAGGCGTGGACGACTGCGGAACCGACTGCGCCCAGCTGTAACCCGGCATGACCAGTGTGGCCTCGGTTGCCGACCACGACTAGCTGCGAGCACCTCGCTTCGAAGATCACTGCGTGCGCTGGCTCGTCACACACGACGCGCCCCGTGACGTGCACGTCGGGGTACTTCTCCTGCCAGTGGGCAAGGCGTCCGGCCAACACATCCTTGGCCTTGGCTTCGGCCTCGAACCACTGGTTCGTGCCGACGAGGGGAAGGACCCCGACGTCGCTCCACGCATGCACGGCCAATAGGTCAGCATGTCTGCACGCCGCCTCCTCGAAGGCCATTGCGATCGCTTCTTCGGAGGTGACGGTTCCGTCGACGCCCACCACGACGGGGCGGGGGTGTGCGCGTGCCGTCCGGTGGTGCGCGCTCAATGGGATTACGGCAACCGGGCACTGCGCACGGTGAATTAGGCCGGTACTCACGGAACCGAGCAGGAGCCGACCCAGGGCTGTGTGTCCGCGGCTGCCCACGACGATCAGCTGCGCTCGTTTCGATGCGTCGATCAGCGCTGGCAGAACGGGCGATTGCAGGACCGCAACCCGGACGTCGAGGGCATCGGCTGGGCCGCTCACGGCGCGCAACCTCGCCTCGGCGGCCGTCAGGACCGAGTCTGCACGCGACTGGTGGCAGTGGGCCGGGTCGGCCGGGGTGTCTGGCGTCGGCGCAATCACGTTGACGAGGATCACCGATGCCTTCCGCAGAGCGCTTTCGTGTGCGGCCCACTCGACGGCGGCATCTGAGTGCGGTGAGCCGTCGACGGCCACCACGATCGGCTGCGGCTCTGCGCTGCGGTACATGTCATGTCCTCCTGAGTATTTGGCTCACGTGTTCGCGGCCTCGGGGTCCCTCGCGGGCGGGCTCGACGTCTGCCGTTGGTCGACGGGGGCAGTCGGCTCGCTGCCCTCAGCGCGGCGTTGAATTCGCCGCAATGTGTTGCGCGTCGTCAACGCGAGCAGTGGACCGGCGGCTTCCGCCAGAAAGGCCTCGCCAGGGTGACGGAGCGCGATCCGAGTGCGCACCAGAAGCCGGCAGCGATCCTCGCCTCGCGGCAACAGGTGGAACGACCACACCACAGTCCAGGGCAGTTGAGGCGGCACCCCTTGCAACACGATCGTGTGATCGTCGACGATGTCGGCGATGGTCAGCACCACATCCCTGTCCAGGCCCATCCGCCGCAGGGGTGCCATCCGGATCACGTCCCCGGACGTAATCCGCTGCCCCTGGCACAGCTCCGTCCGGTCTTGAATCCATCGCATCAGCCAGGGCCATATCTCAGTCGCCGACCGTTCGATTGACACCGCGTCGGTCATCTGTGTCGAGGGCGCCGCGACGAGGTCGTCGCCTGGCAGTGGCATCTGGCATTCGTCCTTGGTCGTGCCCCAGTTGCGGTAGTACCGTCTCGCGGCCCCGAGTGCGGCCAGTCCACCCACGATGGCCCAAATGTGCGATCTCACGCCCCCACTGTGGACTGGGGGCGGTCTAGCGACTAGGGCCAATGGTCATCACCTCGTCAGAAGCATCCCAACTCCGAATAATCCCGTTTGGCGACGAAACACCCGCTTACTTCAGGACTTTCGTCCCTATCGGGGCGTCACGGGCCTTGATTCGATGAATTAGCACGAGCACGGACACGCTGGGATCCCGTGGCTTCCCGAGAGGAACCGCGACGCAAAGCGCATCCGGCCGATGTGGCACCATTGACCGGAAGCAGGGAGCGCATGACGGATGCTTCGGCGCCGATCGTCGTGGGAGTGGACGGCTCCTTGATTGCCTTGAACGCTGCGATCTGGGCTTGCTCGCTCGCGGTGCGACTCGGGGCGCCACTTCGAATCGTGCATGCGATGCCCTACCTCGGACACAACCTGACCGACACGTCGGCCGCGGTACACGCGGTGTCGATCGCCCAGCAACGCGACGGCGCCGAGATGATCCTGCGGAGCGTCGAAGATGCAGTGCGAGAGCAGTTTCCCGCGTCGCGCGTTACCGCCATCGCGGTGTCTGAACCAGCTGACGATGCCCTGGCGGCAGCAAGTCGCACGGCGCGACTGGTGGTCGTCGGCTGCGAAGACGTCAGCATGGTTGGTGCCCTGCTCGTCGGATCGGCAACGTCGGCGATCATCGAACGCGCTTCATGCCCGGTCATCGCGTGGCGTGGTGGTTGCGCCCGCGTGACGGACGAGCCGATCGTGGTCGGCGTCGCTGCCGGCGCCGATGCCGGTGCCGGTGTCGCACTGCATAACGCGTTCAGCTTGGCGGATGCGTTGGCGGCGCCGTTGCGTGTGATTCACGGGTGGGCCGCGTGGGGGGTCCCCGACGACGTGGCACTACCCCATCTCATCGAGATGGCCGTCTCGTCATCTCGAGGCAATGACGAGCGGGATGCGGCGCAGTGGCGGCAGCTCAGCGATGTCGTCGATCCGTGGCGCCTACGGTATCCGGGCGTCGAAGTCACGCTTCTGGGTATGACTGCCGCTCCGGCGAAGGCACTGCTGGAGCAGGTTCGTGATGCGCAGATGGTGGTGGTGGGTTGTCGGCACCGCAATGCGTTGTCCCGCTATGCCTTCGGATCGGTCAGCTTGAACCTCCTGCGCAACGCGCAGCTGCCGGTAGTGGTGTGTCCAGCGCCGTAGGGCTTTAGCCGGAGGACCATTGCCGCCGAGATCCCCATACTCAACGGTTTCGTACCCGGTTGCTCATCAGGACAAGAGAGGATGGCGAGGACGACGGCGAGGCCGAGCAAACCAACGATGGGATGCCTCGGCCATGGCGCCGACATCCGTATCGCGCCGCGATAGACCCCGTGAATCGAATGTGCGGGAGCGCCTGCAAACCGTGGTGGAATGCACCGACCCGTCGTCGACATCCGTAGCGCTGCACGATAAATGCCGTGAATGACGTGATACACGGCGTGACTTTGCTCGACTCGCGCCGCGCCGCATAGCTTCTTCTGATGCGTTCATCACCCGGGAGAGCTTCGTGACGGAACCATCCGTGGTCTCCACGCAGCCGCAACCGGCGGCGGAGTCGCCCGCGCCGAATCGATCGCAGTGGTACACGAGTTCTGCTCCACCTCGTCAGAAGCTGAGGGTAATCGTGGTGGAAATGATCGCGAGCCTGGTGGCACTCGCGATCGTGGCGGCGCTGACGGCCTTCACCCACGACCCGTGGTTGATTCCGCCTCTGGCGGCCAGCATGGCACTCGTCGTCGGCGGCGCCCACTTCCCACTGTCCCAGCCACGCAACGTGATAGGCGGGCACGTGATGTCGGCGATCGTCGGTGTGCTCGTCGGCATGATCGGCATCGATTCGCTGTGGGCCGGTGCACTTGCCGGAGCGTTGGCTCTTGGCACGATGAAACTGCTGCGGATGTCGCACTCCCCGGCCGCTGCGACCGCGATGATCGCCGTCGTCCCCGTCATCCCCCGGTGGGAGTTCGTCGTCCTGGTCGGGTCGGCGGCAGTGATTCTGGTCGTCGTGGGTTTGGCGGGCAACAGGATCAACGGTGCAAAGTACCCGCACTACTGGTGGTGACGGTGGACGGCGCAGTCACGAGCCGACCCCAAGTTCCGTCAGGTGCAGCAGTTGGGGTCGAGGACGGTGCAGAGCGCACCGACGGCGTCACGGCCCGGTCGGTGGTACACGTTCATCCCGCGGCGATCGGATTCGACGAAACCAGCGCGCCGGAGCTGAGCCAGGTGGTGGCTGACGGTGGACTCGGTCAGCCCCAGGGCCGCTGCCAATTCACCGCTGTTCTGTTCGCCCGCTGAGGAGCTGAACAACAGCGACATGATCTTCACGCGCGCCGGGTCCGCGAGCGCCTTGAGTCGCAACGCCACTTCGAGCGCCGCCTCGTCGCTCATGGGTCCCGCGGCCACGGGCGCGCAGCAGACGGGCGCGGTCATGTCGATCGTCGGCAGTGTCTTGGGCACGAAGTCAGTATGGCGACGGACATTGACATAAGTCAAAGAGGTGTGCAGTCTGGGATCACACTAGTTCGACATAAGTCACACACGTTGAAAGGTTCTTCATGTCCCGAGCCCAGCTCGCCCTCAACGTCGATGACCTCGACGAGGCCATCACCTTCTACTCGAAGCTGTTCAACACGCCGCCCGCCAAGGTCAAGGAGGGTTACGCGAACTTCGCGATCGCCGAGCCGCCGCTGAAGTTGGTCCTCCTGGAGAACCCCGGCAGGGGCGGCACCATCAATCACCTCGGCGTCGAGGTCGAGTCCAGCGACACCGTGCACGCCGAGATCGCCCGGCTCACGGCCGAAGGCCTCTTCACCGCTGAGGAGATCGGCACGACGTGTTGCTTCGCTACCCAAGACAAGGTCTGGGTCACCGGGCCGGCTGGTGAGAAGTGGGAGGTCTACACCGTCCTCGCCGACTCCGACACCTTCGGTGCGAATGCCGATCGTGCCGAGGGTGGCACCGCCGCGGCGTGCTGCTGAGGCACGTGTGAGCACACCAGTCGACGCCGACGCTCATCCCGCGATCGTCGAGAAGCTCTCGCTGTTGGATCGCTTCCTGCCGGTATGGATCGGCATCGCGATGGCCGTCGGCCTGCTGCTCGGCCGGCTCGTTCCTGGCTTGAACTCCGCCCTGAATCATGTTGAATTCGACGGTATCTCGCTGCCGATCGCGCTGGGCCTGTTGATCATGATGTACCCGGTGCTGGCCAAGGTCCGCTACGACCGGCTCGACACCGTGACCGGCGACCGCAAGCTACTCGTCAGCTCGCTGGTGCTCAACTGGGTGCTCGGGCCCGCGCTGATGTTCGCACTCGCGTGGCTGCTGCTACCGGATCTACCCGAGTACCGCACCGGGCTGATCATCGTGGGTCTGGCCCGCTGCATCGCCATGGTCATCATCTGGAACGACCTGGCGTGTGGCGACCGTGAAGCGGCAGCTGTCCTGGTGGCGCTCAACTCGATCTTCCAAGTCGTCATGTTCGCTGCCCTCGGCTGGTTCTACCTTTCAGTGCTGCCCGGCTGGCTCGGCTTGGAACAGACCACGATCAGCACCTCGCCGTGGCAGATCGCCAAGTCGGTGCTCATCTTCCTCGGCATCCCGCTGCTGGCAGGCTATCTGTCGCGCCGCGTGGGGGAGAAGACCAAGGGGCGACTCTGGTACGAGTCGAGGTTCTTGCCCCGCATCGGGCCATGGGCGCTCTACGGTTTGCTGTTCACCATCGTCATTCTCTTTGCGCTGCAGGGTGATCAGATCACCAGCCGTCCCCTCGACGTCGTGCGGATCGCGCTACCTCTGCTCGCCTACTTCGCGATCATGTGGGGCGGGGGATACGTCCTGGGCGCTCTGCTCGGCCTGGGCTATCAGCGCACCACCACGCTGGCGTTCACCGCGGCAGGAAACAACTTCGAACTCGCCATCGCCGTGGCGATCGCAACGTACGGTGCGACCTCCGGGCAGGCGCTCGCCGGCGTCGTCGGCCCGCTCATCGAGGTCCCCGTCCTCGTCGCGCTGGTCTACGTCTCCCTCGCCCTGCGAGGTCGCTTCAGGACGGAGTCACGATGACCGAATCCCCAACGCCGTCAGTGCTGTTCGTCTGTGTCAAGAACGGCGGCAAGTCTCAGATGGCCGCCGGGCTGATGCATAAGATCGCCGGTGCCGCCGTGGACGTGCACTCCGCTGGGACGAAGCCAGGAAGCGGGGTCAACAAGCTGTCTGCCGAGTCGCTCGCCGAAGTCGGCGTCGACATCAGCGGGGAGAAGCCCAAGCCCATCGCCGCCCAACTCCTGCGTGACGTCGACATCGTGGTCACCCTCGGGCGCGAAGCTCGTGTGGAATCCGTTGCCGGAACCCGGTTCGAGAACTGGGATACCGACGAGCCGTCCGAACGCGGCATCGACGGCATCGAGCGCATGCGGTTGATCCGCGACGACATCGAAGAGCGCGTCCGTCGGCTGCTCGAAGAACTCGGCATCAGCACCATCGCCTGACAGCGGGCTGGCGAGCGCTATTTAACGCAATAGCAAATTTCTCTGCACCCCGTCACTTAGTGTTCCGTTCAACACCCGCCACGGACGATCGGACTGCACGATGACGGCAGAGGACGTGGCGAACCCCGCTACTGCGGACGCATCGATTGAGGGTTCTGGCTACCAGCCGGAATTGAAGCGGACACTCGGGTCCTTTCAGCTGTTCGCGATCTCGTTCGCCTTCATCTCGGTGGCGGTCGGTGTCTTCGCCACGTACGGCATCGTGTTGAACAGTGCGGGACCGGTCGGGATCTGGCTGTGGGTCGTCGCGGCGGTCGGACAGACCCTGGTCGCTCTGGTGGTCGCACAGTTTGCGGCCCGGATCGCGCTCAGCGGGTCCTCGTACCAATGGGCCTCGCGCCTCGCCAACCCGAAGATCGGCTGGCTGTTCGGGTGGTTGACTTGCTGGTATCTGGCGACTGCGGTGGTGGCGATGGACAACGCGTTGGCCAGCCAGGCGTTCATGCCGCTGATGGGCATCCAGGAGAACGAGGACACCGCCCGGCTGATCACGGTGGTGATCCTGATCGTTCAGGCCGTGCTCGTGATCGCCTCGACTCGACTGCTCGGCCTGATCACCTCCGGTGCCGTGGCAATCGAACTGAGCATCGTCGCGGTGTTGGTGATCGCGCTGACCGCGGTCATGGCGTTCACGGGCAGCGGCAACCTGGAGAATCTGACATCACGTGGGATTACCGCGGACGCAGGGGATTACTTCGCGATCGGCGGCGGGTTGATGGCCGGGATGATCATGGGCCTCACCACGCTCGTCGGCTTCGACTCTGCAGCCAACCTCGCCGAAGAGGCCAGGGACCCGTTTCGTGGCGTGCCGCGCGCGATCGTGGCGTCGGTGGTCGCGTCAGGGGTGGCGGGGCTGTTGTTCCTGATCGCGCTCACCGCCGCGATCAAGGACATTGGGGCGGTGAGCGCCAGTGCATCGCCGGTCGCCGCGATCATCCGCGGTTAGCTGGGTCCGGTCATGGAGCGAGTCCTGCTGGCGGGCATCGTATTCGCGCTGTTCGGCGCGGGAATGGTGGTGATGGCCGCCTGCTCACGCCAGGTCTTCGCGATGGCGCGTGATGAGCGCTTCCCGGGGCACCGGGTGCTGCGACGGGTCAATCCGCGTACCCAGACTCCGGTCCCGGCGACGATCCTGATCGTGGCCGTGGGTGTCCTCCTGATGGTCGCGCTGCCCGGTGAAGCGCTGATGCAATTGATCATCGGGGGGACGGTTCTGCCCGCACTCATCTACGGCTCCATCGTGATCCTCTACCTGGCGGTGCGAAAACGCCTGGAGCGCAAGGAAGGCGGGTTCAGCCTCGGGCGCTTCGAGCTACCCGTCGCCATTGCCGCACTGATCTGGGTGGCGTTCGCGTTGTTCGTCCTGGTGACACCTGGCACCGCCTTCGTTCCCGACCTGGTCGTGCTCGGGTTGATCCTGGTCGGCGGAGTCTATTTCGCGTACATGTTGATCTTCAACCGCGAGGTGCTCGACACCGAACGGGGCGAAGGCGAGGCTTCTAGAAGTCGCTGATCCGGGTGTCGGCAATGGTTTCGGCGAAGCCGTTGCCGAACAGGGCTGCGGGCGTGCGGAAACCGGGCTTGTGCTCACCGGCCAGCACCCGGCGTGCAGCTTCTGCGGCGGCCATCGGGGTGAACGTGTAGCCGTTGACGGTATCGAGTACCGAGCGAGCCACCACACCGTCCTCGCCCTCGACCACCGCGGTCGCCTGGTAGCGATTGGCGTCCCGCTGCTCGGCGGTGGGGCCGTCGGGCAACGCCGCGAGATCGCCTTGCGGGAAGGCGCCACCCGAAACATGCACGAACGTCTCGATATTCGGGATCTTGGTAGCCTTCCAGATCGTCACCAGGTCTGGCAGAGTCACCGGCTGGCAGATCACCGGCCCGGTTCCGAAGTCGAACTCCCGAACATTGCCTGGGTCGCGGCTGGCGAGGGTTCCGTCGACGCGGTGGAGGACTTCGGTGGTCATGTTCTCGGCGGCACTGATCGCCGACCCCCGCGACATCGAGCCGGTGACGTGCAGGGCGATGCCCATGCGGCGCACGTTCGACACGCGCTGTGCCGCATGGCCCGCAAGGCAGCCGAGCATCGCTACGCTTCCGCCGCTGCCCGGTAGCAGCATGACCCCGGCGGCCTGCGCTTCTTCGTCGAGTGTCTCTGCCAAGAGGTAGCTGTCCAATTCGGCAGCGACGTCGAGGTAGTGAACCCCTGATCGGATGGCGGCCGTCACGAGGGGTTCTGCGGTCTTCGCGAACGGGCCTGCGCAGTTCAGGAGTACGGATACACCCGAGATCGCATTCTCCACCGCAGCAGTGTCCTGCAGACCGAAGGCCCGGTACTCGACGCCGAGTTCGTCGGCGAGCGGCACGAGTCGCGCGGTGTCGCGTCCGCCAAGGATGAGCTTGAGTCCCGCCGCGACGGCGTGTTCGGCGGCCATGCGGCCGGTGTAACCGGTGGCGCCGTAGATCATCAGTGTGTCCATGGTCAGTGCTGCCAGCTCTTGTAGACGAATTCGAGGCTGTATCCGTCGGGATCAAAGACGTTGGCGGCGTAGTAACGGGGATCGTAGTAATCCCGTGCCGCAGGTGGGCCGTTGTCGGTGGCGCCTGCCTCGATCGCGGCGGTGTAGGCGGCATCCACCTCGGCCTCACTGTCGGCGACGAAGCCGACGTGGGCGGCACGGCTGTCGACGACGCCATGCCTGAGCCAGAAGAAGATGCGACCGTTCGCGCCGAAGCCCTTCAGATCGGGATGTCCTGGGGGGCCGTCCTTTCCGTCATAGTCGACTCGCGTGGTGATGCCGAGCGGGGTGAGTGCCGCGGTGTAGAAGTCGATCGAGCGCGCGATGTCGCTCACCGAGAGAAAGACGTGGTCGAGCATGGGGGTCTCGCTTCCTATTCAGATGTTCGGGTGGTCAGATGACGAAGCCGCCCGCGACTTCGATGGACTGGGCATTGATCCAGCGGTTGTCCTCGGAGAGCAGGCTCGTGATGGCGCTGGCGACATCGTCGGGTTCGCCGACGCGACCGAGTGCCGTCTTTGCGGACAGCAGGGCCTCGAACTCATCGTTGAGTCCACCGCCGAGTTCGGTGCGAATCGGCCCTGGGGAGATCGCGTTGACTCTGATCCGTCGGTCGCCGAATTCCTGTGCCATGTAACGGGTCAGTACTTCGAGGCCGCCCTTGAAGCTGGCGTACGGCGCGACACCGGCAGTCGTCACCCGGGTGGTCGCGCTGGTCAGGTTCACGATGGCACCGCCGTCGGTGATCAGGGGCAGCAGTGTCTGGGTGAGGAAGAACGGTGCCTTGAGGTGGACGTTGAAGAGTCCGTCGAACTCGTTTTCGGTGACCGCGGCGATGGGGCTGAAGAGCCCGTACCCGGCGTTGTTGACCAGGTAGTCGAAGTCCTCACGACCCCACGTCGTCTGTAGCGCGGTCCGGATGGTGTCGCCGAACGCCGGGAACGACGAGGTATCGGCGACGTCGAGCTTGAGCGCGACGGCCTTACCGCCGCCTTCGATGATCGTGTCGACGATGCCAGCGGCGGATTCGGGATTGCTGTTGTAGGTCAGGATGACGCCCATCCCGCTTTCGGCGCATGCCAGTGCGGTGGCGGCGCCGATGCCCTTGCTGCCGCCGGTGATGATGACGATGCTCATGTGGGTTTGCCTTTCAACGGGGGTGAACGCAAGTCAAGCTGGACGACGACGGGTGTGGAAGGGCGAGCCTTCCTGGGAGTGCTGCACCTAGGCTCACGGTGATCACGGTCGCCCGAACCGGTCGAGGTGGTGCGGGCTTGTTGAACCCGGCTGGTTGAACCCGGCTGGCTGAAGCAACTACGGTTCGAAGATGACCGCCGCAAACGCCGAGCAGCAGATGCACGTCGAGAGCCTGCACCGCTATCCCGTCAAGTCGATGCTCGGTGAAACCGTCACCGCACTTCCCGTCAGCTACGCAGGCGCCGAGGGGGATCGGCGGCTGGCGTTGGTCGACCAGGAGACCGGCCGGGTCGCGAGTGCGAAGCAGGCCCGGCTGTGGCGGCAGCTCTTGAAGTGCAGCGCCAGCCTCGACGGCGAACGCGCGTGGATCCGCATGCCCGACGGCACCCGCGTGGCGTCCGACGCGGGCGGCGTCGAGGAGATGCTCTCCACGCTGCTGGCACGACCGGTTCGGCTGGCCGACCACCGGCCGCCGGGCGCAACTCTGGAGCGCGCCGATCCCGAGCAGGTTCTCGAGCAAGGCCTGGACGCCGAGGTCGACGCTCCGCTGCTGGTGCTGGGCGAGGGGTCGCCGGGTGACTCCTTCGTTGACCTGGCTCCCCTGCACGTGATCACCACCGCGACGCTCGAGCGCATCGGCACCGAGGCAGCGCGCTACCGGCCCAACATCGTGATCGCGACGCCACCGGGTTATCCCCCGTACTCCGAAAACCAATGGACCGAGCGCACACTCACCATCGGAGGTGTGCAGCTCAAAGCGATGGGCCCGACGCCACGGTGCGTGATACCCACCCTCGAGCATGGCGACCTCGGCCGGGCGCCGCATGCACTTCGCACTCCGGCCGCTGAGAACCGCGTCGAATCCTTCGGTCTGGGTGAGCTGCCGTGCGCCGGGTCATACGTCGAGGTGGTCACCGAGGGCACGATTCGAGTCGGGGATCAACTCTCCCTCCGCTGATTCGCGGCGTAGCCGGATCAATTGGCGGTCGCGCCACCGGACGCGGTCGTCCCAGTCATCGAGGTCCAATAGGGCGCGGCGCTGGTCCGTGACGCAGGCGACCAGTTCCGGTGTCCACGGATCATGCTGTCCGCGTTCTGCACCCATGCGTTCATATGCGGGCCCCATTTTCGAGGCATGCGATTCGATGCCGCCGCGGGTGTTGAGGTCGGCGGTCTCGAACGGACCGATGAAGCTCCAGCGCAAGCCCAACCCGCTGCGCACCACCTCATCGATATCGTCCACGCTCGCCACACCGTCGCGCACCAGGCAGTAGGCCTCATGCAACAACGCACCCTGCAGCCGATTGAACAGGAATCCCTCGACTTCTCGGCGGACCAGCACCGGGCGCAGGCCGGCGGCGCGGTACACCTCGGACGCACGCCGGGTGATGGCTTCAGCCGTGCACGACGACGGCACGACCTCGATGACGGGCAACAGGTATGGCGGGTTGCCGGGGTGTCCGACCAGAATCCGTTCGGCGACAGCGTGTTCAAGTCCTTCGGCTAGACGACTCGGCACTATCGCCGAACTCGAGCTGGCCAACGGAACTCCGGCAGCGGTCCGGACGGCGGACTGCCGCAACAGGTCCTGCTTGAGATCGACCCGTTCGGGTGCGCACTCCTGGACGAATTCCGCACCCTCGAGTGCGATATCCAGATCGGAGGTGAACCGTACCCGCGCCTCGGCGTCTGCACTATTCAGCTGCTTGAGCCGCGCGCGAAGATCATCGGCGGCCCGCGGCAGCGCGTCGTCGAACGGGTCGTACACCGTGACACCCGGGCAACCGCTGCAGGCGAACAGGATCGCGAACGACACCCCGATGGATCCGGCGCCGAGCACGGCCACCGGCGGCAGGCTCACCGCTGCCACCAACTCCGGTCGTCGTCGTAGCCGCGCGCCAGGATCGACAGCACCGCATCGACGCTCAGCTCGCGGGGGTTGTTGGCGGTCAGTCGGGTGGCCAGCATGGCCTGCTTGGCGACGAAGTCGAAGTCCTTGGGTTCCAGCCCGAGGGTGCGCAGATCCAGCGGCGCGCCCAACGTCTCCAGAATGACCTGCGCCCTGGAGGTCTCCGAGGAACAGCGCCGGGCCATCTTCGAGGGCAAGTGGAACGAGGGTGGATTCCACTTCGCCAACGAATGCTTCAACGATCTAGCCACCAACCATGCCGCGAGCGAGCTGGCCTCGGAGTTCATCCGCTCCAAGATCCGTGAGATCGTCAAGGACCCGGCGACCGCCGACCTATTGAGCCCGAAAACATACTCGTTCAATGGGAAACGGGTGCCGACGGGCCATGGCTACTACGACGCGTTCAATCTGGAGCACGTGCGTCTGGTCGATACCGCGTCGGAGCCCATCACCGCGATCACCCCTGCCGGGGTGCGCGTCGGCGGCACAGAGTACGAGCTCGATGTGCTGGTCTTCGCCACTGGCTTCGACGCGATGACCGGCACCCTGACCAATATCGACATCATCGGTCGGGAAGGAATCACATTGCGCGACAGGTGGGCCCGTGACGGCCTTCGCTCGAATCTGGGCATCGGTGTGCACGGTTTCCCGAACTTCTTCATGTCACTGGGGCCGCAGACGCCGTACTCGAACCTGGTGGTGCCGATTCAGCTGGGCGCTCAGTGGCTGCAACGTGCGCTGAGCTGGGCGCGGGACAACGGCGTCGAGGCCTTCGAGGCCACGCTGGAATCCGAGGATTGGTGGGCGGCCGAGACCGAGCGCACCGGCAAGTCCACGGTGATGTACACCGAGGGTAAGAAGGCCAAGGCCTGGTTCCTCGGCGAGAACGTATCAGGCAAGCCGGAGGCGTTCCTGGTCTATATGGGTGGCGGTCAGGTGTATCAGCACTACTGCCGTGAACTGGAGGAGTCCGGTTACGCGTCGATGCTCGCCGGCGACCGCATTGTGCAAGCGGTGAGTTAGCGTCATGAGGGGTTCGCGGTCCGCATGTAGGGCCCGCCTTCGATGATCGTGTCGACGATGCCCTTGCTGCCGCCGGTGATGGTGACGATGCTCATGTGGGTTTGCCCTTCAAAAGGGGTGAACGCAAGTCAAGTGCTGCACCTAGGAACGCAACTGGGCGGTGAGGGCGACCAGACGATCGAGAACCGCCAACGGGTCCGATGCCTCGGTGTCGACGGGGAAGACGACCCGCTCGACGTCGAGTTGGGTGTATCCGGCGACGATGGCCGCCTCGGCCGGCCCCACGTGCATGACCGTTACGGGTACCTCGCGGCCGGCGAGCGCGCGGAGTCGTTCGATCTTGGGCCCCAGCCCGTCGGGTGACTCAGGATTGGGGAACCAGGCGTCACCCGCCTGTATGACCCTGGGGAAGGCCTTCTCGCCGCCGCCAACGTAGACCGGGGGATGCGGGCGCTGAACGGGTTTGGGCCACGAATAGATCGGATCGAAGTCGACGAATTCGCCGTGGAATTCCGCCTTGTCGTGGTGCCAGATCTCCTTCATGGCGAGGATGTGCTCGGTCGCGATGGCCCCGCGCTTGGCGGGGTTCCCGCCGTGGGTCGGCACCTCCTCGAGATTCCAGCCGGTGCCGATGCCTAAGATGACCCGGCCGTTCGACCCTAGGTCCAGCGACGCGATGAGCTTGGCCGTGGTGATCGGATCACGTTGCGCGACAAGTGATATTCCCGTGCCGAGAAGTAGGTGATCGGTGACCCCGGCCATGACGCTGAGCGCCACGAAGGGATCGAGGGTGTGGTAGAGCGAGGCTGGGCGGTCGCCGAACGGATATGGCGATACCTCCTTGACGGGGATGTGGGTGTGCTCGGAGAGGAAGATCGAGTCGAACCCCCGTTCTTCGACGGCGCGACCGTACTCGGCCGGGGTGATGCTTGATCGGTCGGTGAACGTGCAGTTGATGCCGAACTTCATGGGAGCTTGGCCCTTTCGCGTGTGGTAGGACCCATGAAACTCGGAATGCCACATTCGCAGAAGGGCGAGCCTTCCTAGGTGCGCTACACCCTCTCTTGGCGACTGGTCGCGTTCAACGACCCCAACATCGCCAACGCGTCGGCGCTGGGTGATCCGGGCGCGGCGGTGGCGACCGTCAGCTGCTGGCCAGGGGCGCTTCGCACGTCGAAGACCTGGTGGGTGATCTGCAGCAGTCCGACTTCGGGATGGCGGATCGTCGTCCGCGTCGCGGTCAGCCCCTCGACGGTCTGGTCGTCCCACAGTTCGCGGAAGACCGGACTGTCGCGGTACAGGCGCTCGACCAACTCGGTGACTTCGGGATCTGGCGGGACGAAGCCCTCGGCCAGTCGCAGCGCACTGACCGTCGCCTTCGACACCTCCCCCCAGTTGACGTAGAACTCCCGCGCCACGGGGTCGAGGAAGATCGCGGCCATCACGCTGTCCTCTTGATGCAGCATGGGCGCCATGAAGGCCTGGGCGGCGGAATTGGCGACGAGGACGCGAAGCGCGGGGTTGGTGACGTAGGCGATCGCATGCGGGAACGCCTCCATCGTCTGGAGGAGTTCCTGGCTGACGGTCTCACCGGTTCGAGCGGAATTCGGCGAGAGCTTCGCGAGACGGAAGGCGTGCTCGCGGGCGTCCGGGGTGAGTCGTAGGGCTTGGCTTATCGCGTCGACGACCTGCGCGGAAGGGGTGCGCTCACGGCCCTGCTCCAAGCGGGCGTAGTAGTCGGCACTCACCCCAGCGAGGACGGCGACCTCCTCGCGCCGCAGGCCTGCGACGCGCCTGCCCGACGCCGCGGGCAGCCCCGCTTCCTGCGGCGTCACCCGCGCGCGCTGGGCGCGCAGGAAACCGCCCAGCTGGTTGACCGATGGCGGCGAAGCACTACTAGGCACGTTGGAGCTCCAACCTGTTATCGGTCGCGGCTTCGGCCAAGGTGTCGCGAAGAATGTCGGCGACGGTCGTCTTGGCCAGTGTGTCGCACAGCGCGGCGGTGGCCCGTTCGTAGGCGCGGATCAGTACGGGTTGGATCCCATAGCCCACATGGCATTCGTGGTCAGGGGGCGAGGCGTGCATGGCGAAGACATCCCCGCCGACCGCGCGGTAGACGTCGTGCAGGGTGATCCTCGAGGCATCGCGGGACAAGGCCCACCCGCGACTGCCGCTGGACTCGACGAGGCCGGCCTCCCGTAGCTCGCCGAGGTACCGGCGGATGACCACCGGATTGGTGTTGACGCTGGCCGCAATGCGTCGTGAGGTGCCGACCTCGTCAGCTGTGCCGCGGCGGTCGAACGCAATCCACGTCAGCACGTGGACGGCCAGGGTCATCTTGCTGTTCGCGCTCATTCTGCACCCGTTCCAAGCTCGGTGGTCACCGCTTCGGCGGGATTCGAACCAACTGTAACTGCTTCAGTTGCAGGTGTCACTTCGGCAGGATCGGCCGCGGGTGAGATTCGAACGGCTCATCCTGATGTCCGAATGAAAAGCGTTGCTCTCCACGGCATTCGACGACCCGTCGACGGTTCGGTGCCGCGGGAGGGCCGTTCCTGGGTGCGGCACTCCTAGGAAGGCTCGCCCTTCTGCGGGTGTCGTCATCCGGCTTGACTCGTCCTTACCGACACGTCAAGGCCGACCCGGCAACCGTCGTAATCGCACCATCTGCGCAACAAGGAGAACACGTCGTGGGACAACTCGAAGGCAAAGTAGCGCTCGTCACCGGAGGAAGCGCCGGTATCGGACTGGAGACCGCGCGCCGCTTCGCCGCAGAAGGTGCGCAGGTCTACCTGACCGGGCGCCGCAAGGAAGTGGTCGACGCGGCGGTCGCCTCGACGTGCTCGTCGCCAATGCCGGCGGCGGCAGTGTGGCCAGCTTGGGCGATATCACCGAAGAGCAGTACGACACCACGTTCGACGGCAATGTCAAGGGCTTGCTGTTCACCGTGCAGAAGGCGCTGCCGCTCCTGCACGACGGCGCATCGATCGTCCTGCTGTCCTCAGTCGCAGGCATCAAGGGCCTTCCTGGCGTAAGTGTTTATGCCGCAACCAAAGCCGCGATCCGCAACTTCGCCCGCTCCTGGGCGATCGAACTGGCACCGCGCGGCATCCGCGTCACTGCGCTGTGCCCGGGACCCATTGACACACCCGGCCTGGCCGAATTCGCCGCACAAGTACCCGGAGACGACGACGGCTCCGCCGTGACCCTGCCGATGGGTCGCCTGGGCGATGCCAAGGAAATCGCCGCCGGCGCCCTGTTCCTCGCCTCGGGTGAATCGTCCTTCCTCACCGGTTCGGACCTGATCGTCGACGGCGGCCAGGCAGCCGCCTGACATGTCCCAAGGACCAGCCCAAGTCATCCATCGGTTTGCACATCTACTGGAGGCACAATGAAATTCGGCGTCGCTACCTTCTTCACCGACCAAGGAATCGGGCCTGCCCGGTTGGCGCAGGCACTCGAAGAGCGAGGGTTCGACTCACTCTTCGTCACCGAGCACACCCACGTTCCGGCCTCGCGGCGCTCTCCGTTCCCCGCCGGTGGCGAGCTGCCCGAGAAGTACTACCGGATGTTGGATCCCTTCTTGGCGCTGACCGCGGCGGCATCGGTCACCAAGTCATTGCTCCTCGGTACCGGCGTGGCGCTGGTGGCCCAACGCGATCCCATCATCACCGCCAAGGAGGTCGCCACTCTCGACCTCATCTCGAACGGGCGCCTTCTGTTCGGGATGGGCATCGGCTGGAACCGCGAAGAGATGGAGAGCCACGGCACCGATCCAAAGACGCGAGGCAAGCTCACCGATGAACTCGTTGAGGCAATGCAGGCGATCTGGACCCGCGAGATCGCGGAATACCAGGGCGAATTCGTGAATCTCGAACCGCTGTACGCCTGGCCGAAGCCGGTCCAACGCCCGCACCCGCCCCTCTACTTCGGTGGCGGGCCCGCGGCCTTCCCGCGCATCGCGAGGTTCGGAGCGGGCTGGTACGCCGTCAGCCCCAGCAGTGAGGAGCTCACCGCGTCGGTGGCGCAACTGCGCGCGCTGACCGGAACCGACACCGCGGTCACTGCCGCCCACGTCGGCCCGGTCACCGAGGCAGCCCTGCGCGGTTACGAACACAGCGGCGCGGAGCGCGTCGTCTTCGACCTCGAGACGCTCGACGAAGGCGAAACGCTGGCTCAACTCGACCAGTACGTGGCCGTCGCGCGTTCCCTCGGCTGGTCACCATCCGGATCCGCTCGATCAGGCCGGCCCCAGCACCGAATCTGGAACGAGATCCCTCCTACCCCATTGGGGGACTTCGGTGAGCGGATCACGATCAAGGCGCTGACCGCCGACGTCGCACAGGTGCTGCGAGTCGCGGTCGCGGCAGGCACGGGGATCCCGAACCCGGCGGATCCGAGCGAACGGGAAGTCCATCCGATGGAGCAGATCGACGTCATCCTGACCGGTCGGATGAAGTACGTGGTCGACGGCAAGGAGCTCGTCATGGGGCCCGGCGAGGCGCTCGGGATCCCAGGTGGCATACCGCATTCCGCCGTGGCGCTCGAGGACACCACCATGATCGAGGTCTTCACACCGATCCCGGACTTTCCGACCAACGAAGTGCGGACACCGTGACACGCCCTTAGCGCCAGAACCAGTCCGTGTCACACCCGCCCGGCGGCGAATGCGGCGGCCTGGTCGGTCAATCCGACTTTCGTATAGCTGGTGTGCGCGGCATCGTCCCTCCCAGTGGAGCAGATGGGGTCACCCGGCGCGCACAACTCGATGGCCTTGCTCGCATAGAGCGGACCGATCGTGACGGGCGGAGAGTCGATCATCTTCATGAAGTCCGGGTCGGGCTTGCCAAGTAGTGCGACGGCCGCGACGTGGTCGGCGACGTTGGCGGGCATGGGTTTCGGCTTGTCCGACGGGTCCACCCCTGCCGGTACCGCGTTTGCGGTGACGAACCCGATCACTGCCGCGCCCTGCGAGTAACCGCCGAGCACCAGCCTCGTGTTGGGGCAGTTCGCCGACATGGCCTCGATGTGGTTGGCGGCGTCGCGGATACCGTCGACGGCGGTGGGGAAGTCGGTGCTCGCCGGGTAGACGACGGCATAGACGCCGACGGACTTGTCGCCGACCTTGGCGCGCAGGGCGTTGACGAAGTCCTGGCCGATTTCGCCAACGCCCGGCGGTGCGAACGTGCCGCGCGCGAACACGACTTCGACGTCGGGACACGGTGCCGCCGAGGCAGTCGGGACGCCCGCGGGCGCAATGAGAAGGGCGAAGCCGGTCACCGCGGCCGCGCAGGTCCGCCTTGCGGCGTCGCGTGCTGTCATGTCCCCAGACTGACACAGACTCGCCGAGCGACACCCTCGCCCGGCGCGATCGGTTTGGCAGTCGTCGCGGTGTGGCATGTTGGTGCCATGAGCAGCCCAGAGACTCCCGAAGAACGCACAGGCGAGTACAGCGTCGATGACGACAACCAACTCACCCAGGAGGACACCCTGATCGACAGGGGCGTCGATGACCTGCTCGACGAGGGCTACTCGCCTCCGGACAGGTGGAAGGAACCCCGGGATGACGAGACCCTCGACGAGCTGCTGTCGGAGGAGGAGCCCGACCCGGCGATGCAGCTCGACGATCCCGACGAGCCCGATGAGCAGTCCGGAAACGACGAGGTCGGGGACCTCCGCGCCGGTCGGCTCGTCGCCCCCGACGAAGGGTTCGGCGCGGACACCGAGAAGGACTTGATTGGCAGTGAGGTCGGCATCGACGGTGCAGCCGCCTCAGCCGAGGAGGCTGCGGTCCACGTCATCGCCGACGAGGACGAGGACTAAGCGGCCGTCGCCACCGTGCGGCGCCAACT
>NZ_JBOGDD010000492.1:0-3388 GCF_050701675.1 Mycobacterium sp.
CGAGCCGGCCGAGGATCCACCGGTCGGCGTCGGTCAGCTCACCGGCCGCGGGCAGCGGCGCCGGGGCGGCACCGTTCATGAGGGCGAACTTGGTGGCGTTGAACAATTTGGTGGCGAAGTTGCGCGACGCGCGGGCGTGGTCCTCGCCCAGGGACAGGTCGCCGCCGGGGCTGGCGCCGCGGGCCAGGGTGAACCGCAACGCGTCGGCGCCGAACTTCTCGACCCAGTCCAGCGGGTCGATACCGTTGCCTTTGGACTTGCTCATCTTGCGGCCGAACTCGTCGCGGATCAGGCCGTGCAGGAACACATTCTGGAACGGCACGGTGCCGGCGTCCACCACGTCGTCACCGGCGACGAAGGTGCCGAACATCATCATCCGGGCCACCCAGAAGAACAGGATGTCGTAGCCGGTGACGAGCACGCTGGTCGGATAGAACTTCTCCAACTCGGGGGTCTTGTCAGGCCAGCCCATCGTCGAGAACGGCCACAGCGCCGAGGAGAACCAGGTGTCGAGCACATCCGGGTCCTGCACCCAGCCCTCGGGCGCGGTCTCGTCGGGCCCCAGGCAGACCTGCTGGCCGTCGGGTCCGTGCCAGATCGGGATGCGGTGGCCCCACCACAGCTGGCGCGAGATGCACCAGTCGTGCATGTTGTCGACCCAGGCGAACCAGCGCGGTTCCAGGCTGGCGGGGTGAATCACGGTGTCGCCGTTGCGCACCGCATCGCCTGCCGCCGTGGCCAGTGACTCGACCTTGACCCACCACTGCAGGGAGAGGCGCGGTTCGATCGGTTCACCGCTGCGCTCGGAGTGGCCGACACTGTGCAGGTACGGGCGCTTCTCCTCGACGATCCGGCCTTGTTCGGCCAGTGCCTCGCGCACCTTCACCCTGGCTTCGAAGCGGTCCATCCCGTCGAATTGAGTTCCGGTATCGGCGATCCTGCCCTTGGCGTCCATGATCGTCGGCATCGGCAGCTGGTGGCGCAGCCCGATCTCGAAGTCGTTCGGATCGTGCGCCGGGGTGACTTTGACTGCACCGGTACCGAATTCGGGGTCGACGTGGGTGTCGGCAACAATGACCATCTCGCGGTCGGTGAACGGGTGCGGCAACGTCTTGCCGACCAAGTCGCGGTAGCGCTCGTCGTCGGGGTGCACCGCTATCGCGGTGTCACCGAGCATCGTCTCCACCCGGGTGGTGGCCACCACGATGTGCGGCTCGTCGTCGTTCATCGACCCGTAGCGGAAGGAGACCAGCTCACCCTCGACCTCTGCGTGGACGACCTCGATGTCCGAGAGTGCCGTCTCCAGCTCGGGCGACCAGTTCACCAGGCGTTCCGCGCGGTAGATCAACCCGGCGTCGTAGAGCCGTTTGAAGATGGTGCGCACCGCCCTGGACAGCCCGTCGTCCATCGTGAAGCGGTCCCGGCTCCAGTCGACGCCGTCACCGAGTCGGCGCATCTGTGCACCGATGGTGCCGCCGGATTCGCGCTTCCAGTCCCACACCTTGTCGATGAACAGTTCCCGGCCGAAGTCTTCCTTCGTCTTGCCGTCCACGGCGAGCTGCTTCTCGACGACGCTTTGGGTGGCGATGCCCGCATGGTCCATCCCCGGCAGCCAGAGCACCTCGTAGCCCTGCATGCGCTTACGACGGGTCAGGGCGTCCATCAGCGTGTGGTCGAGCGCATGGCCCATGTGCAGGCTGCCGGTCACGTTCGGCGGCGGCAGCACGATCGAGTACGGCGGCTTCTCGCTCGAGGCGTCGGCCTGGAAATAGCCCGCATCGACCCAGCCTTGATACAGCTCGGACTCCACCGCAGCCGGATCCCACGACTTGGGTAGGGATTGCACCCCTGGGCTATCTGCGGATTTCGGGCTGACGGTCACCCGGACAGTCTAGGAAGAACTCGCGGGCAGACGTAAAAGGCCCTCGTTCAGACGGAATGAGGGCCTTTTACGCCTGCTCGCGGCTGGCTACTTCTTGCCGCCCAGAAGCCCACCGAGGATGTCCCCGAGTCCCCCGGCGCCCTGGCCGCCTCCCAGCACGCTGCCGAGGATGCTGCCCAGCGGGTTGTTGTTGTTGCCACCGCCGCCACCGGCCGCACCGCTGAGGATGCTGCCCAGGATCTCGCCGATACCGCCGCTCGACGCGGCCTGCGCCTGCGGTTCGGCTGACGCCGCGGGGGCGGATCCCTTCGTCAGCTGCTTACCGATGTAGGCGAGCACGATGGGCGCCAGGATCGGCAGCAGCCTCTTGAGCAGGTCGCCGTTGCCGGCGCCACCGCCCGCCAGGGCCGCAGCGACCTGTCCCGTGTCGTTGCCACCGAAGATCTTGGAGATCGCCTTGGAGCCATCGGTCTCGTCGACCGCATCGACGCTCACGCCGCCGTCGAGCAGTCCGCTGGCGGCATGGGTACTCGCCGCGTTCTCGATGTTGGATGCGTGCCCCGGGTCCTGGGCGTTCTGCTGCAGGCCTCCGAGCAGCAGCGGCACCAGCGTGTGGATCGCGCTGTTCACCTCACCCTCGTCGGCACCGAGCTTGCTTGCAATCTCATTCGTGGGAATCTCGTTGAAGAGTTCGTCGAGACCAGCCATGACCTGTCCACCTTCATCGTTGGAATGCACGAGCGCGATTGCGACACTAGTCCCAGCGATCTCGTGTCACAGGCGTTCCGCTCGACCCGATCGCTACCCCGACGATGCGTCTCAGCCGAGGCGTTCGGTCTCCAGCGTCACACCGGCCGCAGGCAATCGGGCCAGCAGGGCGTCGCCGAGTGCGGCCGCGGGTGTCAACACGCCATGGAGGTCCGAGAGCGCGTCGCGGTCGAGGGCGAGCGCCAGGCCGCACTCCCCAAGCAACACCGCGGTCGCCTTGTAACCGGGGTCGCCCCGCTGCGCCATCGTGGCGCGGTAGCGGGCGCCGGTCGTCGTCGTGGTGTACGTCTCGACGCGGTAGTGGCCGTTCTCGCGGGCGCGTTCGCTCGGGCCAGTTCCCGGCTTGGGCAAGATGCGCTCGAGAAGACCGCGCGGCACCTTGTCGAAGTACCGGCTGCCAAGACCGACGACGGCGGCGTTGACAGCGGTGCCCACCGCCGCGGCGACGGGTGCCACGACCGAGGAACCCACACTCATGTTCTCCGTGTATCGGAACTTGCGGCCGTAGGCCCAACCCAGCAGGGCGTTGCTGCGTCGCACGATGCGTGAGTTCGGCGCGCCCATGGGGAAGGCCCCCGTCCAGATGCCGCCGAGTTCGGCGGCGATCTCGCGGCCTCGCCGCCACGGGGTGTCGGACTGGTGACCGAAGTCGGGCTCGGCGGCCCGGTCCGTGGTCAGGGTGTACGGGTCGTTCATCTCCCGCCGTGCCTCTGGGTCGGCCGACGCGGTGGCCATGAC
>NZ_JBOGDD010000493.1:0-3125 GCF_050701675.1 Mycobacterium sp.
GTTTTCTTCCATGCGTTGAACGTGTTGATCAGATCGAACCCCGACCACGGCACCGTCATTAGCGGGTCGGCTTTGCGTTGGGTGAGCCCGGTTTTGACGATTCGCAGGCACTGGTTGAACGCGAACCGCGACGCCCCGGCATGCCGAGCCAGCACCTCACACTGCTCGACAGACGGGTCGAGACAAAAGCGGAAGGTGGTATGCCGAGACATCGTGACCGCAGCATCGCACCACCCACCCACCGACAACGATGACGGTGTCACCGCGGAAACGACATCTAAAGCGCGACACCCACACCAATACTGCAGACCGCGACACCGACCCGAACACGAACGACTAGCCGCTTGTTGGGTTGGCCGCCCAGGGACTCTTGGGTCTCCCCTGCGCGCGCACAGCCGGCCTCGTTCGAGAATTGGTCGGCTGTGCGGTGGCCTGCCGAATAGGCCTGTCGGGGAACACTTTTGATCACCGTTGTTCGTCTGGCGCACGGTAGAGCGATCCGATGGTTTGGATGCCGTCGTTGATGGCGGATTCGGTGAGTGCGCCGTAGCCCAAGACGAGAGCTGGCGGAGCGTCGGCGGGATGGCACCAGTGCCAGCCCGCTCCTTCGACGATGACGTCCTGGTGGCGGGCGGCATCAACCAGGCTCGCTTCGTCGCACCCGTCGGGTAGCTGCACATAGGCGTGTAAGCCCGCGGCGATTCCGCGCAGCCTCGCCTCGGGCATCCACCGGGTGACTGCGTCAAGGGTGGCCTCGCGACGACGCCGATAAACCGGCCTGACTCGCCGCAGGTGACGAGTGAGGTCCCCGGAGTCGATGAAACCTGCCATGGCGAGTTGTTCGACGACCGTGCTGCCGGCGTCGTCGAGCAACTTCTGGTCGGCGACATCATCGACCAGCCAATACGGCAGGACCATCCATCCGAGCCGCAGTGCCGGGGTCAGCGTCTTGCTGGCAGAGCCGGTGTAGACGACGCGATCGGGCGCCAAGCCCTGCAGCGCCCCCACAGGTGCACGGCCATAGCGGAACTCGGCGTCGTAGTCGTCTTCGATGACTATTCCGTCATGCTCGCCGGCCCACCGCAGGAGCTCTACGCGGCGGGCTGCGCTCAACGCCACCCCGGTCGGATAGGAATGTGCCGGCGCGGTCAGCACGGCACCAACGCCGGCGCCTGCCAGCTGCGACACTTGTATCCCATCGCTATCGACCGATATCGGCACCACACGCAGGCCGGTGTTGGTGATGGCGCGTCGGTGCAGTCCGAACCCGGGATCTTCCATCGCTATCGCCTCCACGCCACGGGCGCGCAACGCACGGCAGACCAGGGCAATGGCCTGCGTGACTCCGGCGCAGATCATCGTGTGTTCCGGTGCAGCGTCCACACCGCGCACCCGGCGCAGATAGCCGCCCACCGCGTTCCGCAGCTGCGATGTCCCCGCTGGGCCCGGATAGACGAGTTGGTCGTTGGGCATCTCGGCCAGGGCGGTGCGGTAATGGCGCAGCCACCCGGTTCGTGGAAACAACGCAGGGTCCGGCAAACCACCAAAGAAGCGCACCGCCCGAGCCGGCGGGACGCGCACCATCGCGTCAACGGACGGCCCTGGCCGCGCGATGGGCAGTACTCGCGTGCCCGATCCTTGGTGGGCGGTCAGATATCCGTCGGCGATGAGCTGTTGGTAGACCTCGACGATCACGCTTCGTGCCACGCCCAGGTCGACGGCAAGCACCCGCGACGCGGGAAGGACATCACCTGGCCCCAGCCGACCCTGACGGATCGCCACGCGCAACTGTTCCTGCAGCTGCTCACCTACACCGCGGCGCGACCGATCCACGGTCAGGCTGATGTCCGACAGGAACCCCGGGTCTGCTGCTACAGAAGTGGTCTGTTCAGAACGATGCGGATTGGACCGTGACACAGACCAATGCTAGCGACAGGCTGGGACCCATGACAACGCCAAACCCCACCACTCATGCCTCGGCAGCGCCGGTGATTCTGCCGTGGATGCCCGGCCCGACTGCCAGCGCCGCCGGGCCCGTCGTGGTCAGCGTCACCGAGTACCGGTCAGCCCGGCGCCGCGACCTTCCCGGGGTCGTGAGCAAGGGAATGCGGATGCGCCTCGGATGGTATGCGATGCCCGGTGCAGTCGGCCTATGGCTGTGGTCACTTCCCGCACGGCTGTGTGGCGGCTCAATATCAGTGTGGGACAACGAAGAAAGCCTGGAGCGGTTCATCACCCTGCCCCACCACACCGCCATCATGGACCACTATCGCGATCGAGGAGACGTCCGCTCACATCAGTGGACGATGCAACACTTCGACCCCGACGCCGCCCTTACCCGCGCCCGCAACTGGATCACCACGAATGCGATCGATGTTCATCCTCGGTCGACATAACTTACAGCGCAGGTAGTTTCGCTACCGTCAGCAAAACCGAGGATGTTTCGATGGCTTCGAGTGCATGGCGTGAATTGGGGACGATGATCAGATCTCCGGCGGAGCCTTCCCAGGCGTTGTCGCCTGCGGTCAGCCGGACACGTCCATGCAGAACGTGGAGGGTGGCTTCGCCGGGGTTCTCGTGTTCGTTGAGTGTCTGACCCGCGTTGAGCGCGATCAGCGTTTGGCGCAGGACGTGTTCGTGGCCCCCGTACACGGTGTGGGCGCTGCGCCCGCTGGACGCTCGTTCGGCGGCCGCGAGGTGTTCGCGAGCCAGCGCCGTCAACGACATCTTCTCCATGGCGAACTCTTTCCGTAGTCGTCGATCATCTCAAAGGCGTCAAGGCGTTCTGCGTTGATCAGATGAAATCGTCGTTCTCGATCCTCCGCCGTCACAACCACGCGAGTGCGGCGACCACGAGTGCCTCGGTTCCGGTGTCGAGGGTGGGCTGCAGGACCGGGGCGAAGGCGGCCGAGTGGTTGACGGGAATGTCTTGGTACACCCGGCCGGCCAGCTCGGCTGTGCGGTACGTGTCCGGATCGATACCGCCGAGGCCCCAGTAGGTGTACGGCACGCCGAGCGCCGTCGGGATGTCGCTGAAGTCCTCGCTGGCGGTCCCGATCGGCATCGTCGTGCTGCGGTCGCCGAAGTGCGCGTCGAAGGCTGCCGCGACACGTGCGGTGGTGTCG
>NZ_JBOGDD010000494.1:0-3086 GCF_050701675.1 Mycobacterium sp.
GGGTTGCGTTCATCGCAACTCAGCGCGCCGAAATCGCTAGTTGCCGAAGCCGATCAGGCTGTGCACCTGCGGCAGCGTCGCCGTCGTCGCGAAACCCGGCGCGGCAGCGCACACCGCAGGCACCGCATTGAGCACCTGCATCGCGGTTGCCACGTTCGCGGAGTTGACGTGCTCCAGCATCGACGCGTCGCGCTCGAAGCTGGCCAGCGACAGGAAGTGGGCGCGCATCGACGGGTCGCCCTCGATGGTCAGCGTCCACCCGTGCTGCGGTTTGGGCCAGTGCTTCGGGTACTCGTTGCCGACGGTCCACAGCGCCTCGATCTCGACAAGCGGGCGCCCCTGCCGCCTTCCGACCCAGTTCCACCGCTGACCGGCGGTGGTGCCCGCGCGCAGCACGTGATCGAAGATCTCGTGGTCGTGTTCGGCCGCGACGGCCTCGACCGTCGCCGTCACCTCGTCGATCCCCGCGTGCAGGGCGTCGGCGAGGAGCCACACCTGCTCGGTGAAGATCGAGCTGTTGAAGGCAAGGAAGTCGTTCGCGGCGACGCTGATCTCGTCGACCGGTTGCCCAAAGCGCATGTTGTCGAACGTGATCGCCGTGCTGTCGTACACCGACCAGTCGGCCCGCTCCTGCAACGTCAGCTTGTCGATGGTGCGACTCATCCCCGACAGGGCCAGCGGTAGCGCGCCGGACAGATTGCCCGGGTTCAGCCCGCAGCCGTGCACGCTGCTGCCGCCCTGCAGGCAGGCCGCCAATACGCGGTCGCGGTCCGCGAGACGAATGCGGCTGGGGTGGAACAGGAATGCGGTCGTCACGACGTTCTTGCCGCTCTCGAGGATCGCGCACACCTCGCCGACGTCGGTGAGCCGCGGCGTGTAGACCACGCAGTCCGCATCGGTGGCAAGGATCCGCTCGACGTCGGTGGTCGCGAGCACCCCGACGGGCTCGCGGCCGATCAGCACACCCGCGTCGACACCGTCCTTGTCATCGGAATACACCCTGACGCCTGCCAATTCGAGACCGGATCGGGGGTCGAGGACGGTTGCCAGCACCTCCTTGCCGACCGCGCCCGTACCCCATTGAATGATGCGATGTGCCATGTGGTGCCCCTCTCAGGCGTGCCAGGACGACCAGCGCGTGATGGTGACCGTGACGACCGGCCCGTCCAGTGCGACCCGTTCGTACTGCGGGTACTCGTGTCGCAGGGCCGCGTAGCCCATGGCCATCTCCTCACCGCGCTCGTGAACGGCCGCAACGCCATCCACGCGGATCCACCACAGCTGCGTCCAGTCGGCGTCGTAGTGGTCGACCAGCAGGCTCACCCTGGGGTTCGCGGCGATGTTCGCCAGTCGGCGCAGCCGGTGCGTCGTCTTCCGCTTGGCATCGACGGCGGTGTAGACGGTGGTGGTCTCGCCGGTCGTCCTGACGGCGGCGAACACCACGGGCACGAGGTGGGGTGCTCCGTCGGCGCCGACCGTCGCGAGCACGGCGACGGGGGCCTTCGCGAACGTGGCCTCGACGTCGAACCCGGTCATCGCCGCTTCGGCATCTGCGGGCTCACGCTGAGGGGAGCCCTGGTCACGTTGAATTCGGGCTTCTTGGTCATGGTGGGCTGCTGGCGGTACACCGGCGCCCGTTGGACCTCGGAAGCCGACGGCGGCGGCGGTGGAGGAGGGGGAGGAGGGGGAGGGGGAGGGGGTGGAAGCTCGCTGGTGCCCACCGGGGTGGTCGCGGTGGTCGGTGTCGTCGACGACTCGGTCGGAGCGGGAACGTTCTCGTCGCCGGAGGATCCGCGGAAGGCCAGAAGCACGACGGAAACGACGAGTGCGACCACGGCGAGTGACGCCGCGACGAGCGCCACGAGGGCCGGGCGGGTGCGGTACCAGGGCACGGTTGCGGGCTTGAAGTTCCAGGTCCCCGCGTTGAAGGCGTCGAACGGATGCTCCGCTGGATCCAGCGGCGGCGGTGCCACCCATTCGGTGGCGGGTACGTCCCCGCCATCGAAGGCGACCTCGGATTGGCCATCGAACTCGGCGGCCGGATCGATGTATTCGGGCTCGTCGAACAGATACCCGAACTCGCCGTTCGCCTCGGGTGCCCCGTCGTCGAGGGGCTGCCGAACGGCCAGCTGATCCGTGTCGACCGGGTCGTCGACAGGATCGTCCAACCTCGCTTCCCCCGAGGCCTCGCTCTCAGCCACCCCCTGATGCTAGGTGGCGACCTGCGCAGATGCGCGGCCGGTCGCCGAATTAGTGGTGCGCGTCGTAGAACTGGCTGCGTCGCCCTGAACGCCTGCCGACCTGCGAGACCCCCGGTAAGGTCCCCAACGAGTTGCTCCGTTCACCGTCGCGACCAGGCGCAGACACGTCAGCGCCACCGTCACGCCTCCCGTCCATAAGAAGGTTCGCCAATGAAGAAAACACGGCTCACCGCGACTGCTGGCGCCTTGGCCCTGCTCCTCGCGGGCGGCATCACCGCATGCGCACCGCCCCAGGCGAAGAACGACGGGGAGAAGACCTCGACGGGTGTGAGTGCGTCCGAGGCGAAGTCGGCCGCCGACTTCGGCGGGGACAACCTGTCGGGCCTGATCGACGCCGCCAAGAAGGAGGGCGAGCTCAACGTCATCGCGTTGCCGCCCGACTGGGCCAACTACGGCGCCATCATCAAGGCGTTCGGCGACAAGTACGGCATCAAGGTCAATTCGGCGCAACCCGATGCGGCCAGCCAGGACGAGATCAACGCCGCGTCCCAGCAGAAGGGCAAGTCCACCGCGCCCGACGTCTTCGATCTCGGACAGTCGGTGGCGCTGGCCAACACCGCGCTGTTCGCGCCGTACAAGGTCGCGAAGTTCGACGAGATCTCCGATGCCATGAAGGATCCCGACGGTGCGTGGGTCAACGACTACGGCGGATACATGTCGATCGGTTACGACTCCGCGAAGGTGCCCGAGGTCAAGGGCGTCAACGACCTGCTGGCGCCGGAGTTCAAGGGCAAGGTCGCGCTCAACGGTGACCCGACACAGGCGGGCGCTGCGTTCTCGGGCGTCATGATGGTGGCGGTCAGTCAGGGCGGTTCGCCCGACGAC
>NZ_JBOGDD010000495.1:0-2243 GCF_050701675.1 Mycobacterium sp.
GTGACGAACTGCTGCACCAACTGCGCCTGCCGCGCCGGATCGAGCTGACCATTCTGAATGTCCACGTCGACCCCGAGTTCATCGGCCTTGGCCTTGATGCCGGCGGTCAGGGGCGCGTAGGCCGGGAGGTCGGTATTGAAGAGCATGATGCCGATCCGCAGCGCGCCGTTCGCCGCTCCCGCGCCGTGGCCGCACGCGGCGACCAGTGCGATGGCCAGGGCGCCGATCACTGCGGCTGCCATAAAGCGCAAGCTGTTCGAGCGCACTTCAGACATACCAGTTCCTCACTGTCAGATTGAATTTCGAAAATCAGGCGCTGGCGCCGCGGGACTTGCGCTGGTAGGCGTCGAAGCCGACGGCGAGCAGGATGACCGAGCCGGTGACGGCTGGCTGCCAGTACGGTGAGACGCCGTAGAGGTTGAGGGCATTCGACACCACGCCGAGCAGCAGCGAGCCCAGCACCACGGACCGGACACCGCCCATGCCGCCCCGCAGCGGGGTGCCGCCCACGACGACCGCCGCGATTGCATTCAGAGCCCAGTTCTCGGTACCGGTGGGTTGCCCGACGTTGGTCTGCGAGAGCAGGAGGATCCCGGCGATCCCCGCACACAGACCGCCGAACACGAACGCTCCCGCCAAGACGCGGTCGACTGGGACCCCGGCGAGTCGGGCCGGCTCCTTGCTCGACCCGACCGCATACACGAAGTGACCGAACCGGGTCACGTGCAGCAGAAACCACGTGACGAGTACGGCGAGGGCGAAGACCAACGCCGGGTTCGGTATCCCCAGCGTGCGGCCCAGACCGAAGTTGCTGAGCGCCAGCGGCAGCCCGGCGATCGCCCGCCCGCCGGTCTGGCTGAGCACGATCCCGGTGATCAGTGTGCCGCTTCCCAGCGTCGCCACGAATGGCGTGATTCCGATCCTGGTGACGAGGAACCCGTTGAACAGCCCACAGATCAGGCCGACGAGCACAGCGGTCAGCAGCCCGTAGCCGATGGAGCCGGTGCCGACGATGACCGCCGCTGCACTCACCGAGGCCCCCACGCCGATGGCGCCGAACGACAGGTCGAATGCCCCGCCGACGATGATTACCAACATCCCGCACGACAGCACGCCGATGATCGAACTCTGCTGCAGCACACCGAGAAGGTTGTCCGGGCTGCGAAACAGTGGGGAGCTGATCAAGAGCACGGTGAGGATGACGAAGAACACCACCTGGATGCCGTATCGCGCGCTGAAGTCTGCGATCCGTCTGGCACGTGCACGGTGCTTGCTCGGCGGGCTGACCTCGGGTAGGGCCCCGTCGGCCGTGATCGACTCGGCGATGGTGTTGGAAGACATCGGACGGTTCCTTTCCTACCGCGCGCTGGCGTCGTCGAGCAGCTCCCGGTATGCGCCGGCCTGCTCCTCAGTGGCGGGGTCCAGCTTCATCAGGGCGCCAAGCACGTTGGCGCCGAACTTGAAGCAGATCCAGGCGCACAGTTCGACGATCTCGTCGTTGCTGAATTCTCCGCGCAACACGTCGAACATCGAGTCGTCGATCTTGCCGAGGTTGTTGACCACGAGTTCGGCGAATGCGCCTGCGAGACTGGCGCGGGGATCCACGTGTTCGGTGACGGGCGCTCCTCCGACGGTCGCGCAGTACTGGCAGCCAATGCCCTGCGCCAGACCGCTGCGCACCTCCTCCTTCAGAGACGTCGACAGCTTTGAGGAGCCGTCGGTCAGCAGCACCTTGTCCAAGGCCGCCCAGGCGTCGGCAATCTCCGGGCGATTGCCGAGTACTGCATAGAAGGAGTCGGTACTGCGGTCGGTTGGTTCGATTCGGGGCATGGTTGTATTCCTCTCCGCCCTAGACGGTTTCGATGGTTTGATGAAACTGTTGAATGAGAACGTGGGTTGGGGCTAGCCGGGGTGACCGCTCATCATCAGGTCTGCCAGATCTTCCGGGTTGATGAATGACGGCGGCGGCGGCGGACCCCACTGGAAGAGACCCTTGGCCCCTTCGAGGGTCTCCGGCGACCACAATGCGTCCTCCGGGATGTGGTCCATGTCGCTGTGGTATTCGGCGAAGGTCCCTGACGGATCCTTGAAGTACCAGAAGAAGTTCGAGCCCGCGTAGTGTCGCCCAAGACCCCAGACGTGCCGCTCCGGGTGCTCGGCGAGCATGGCCGTCGCGCCACGGCCGATCGCGTCTACGTCGTCGACCTGCCAGCTGCTGTGGTGGATGAACGGCACCGGTGCGC
>NZ_JBOGDD010000496.1:0-4345 GCF_050701675.1 Mycobacterium sp.
GTGCAAGCCCGGGTCGTCGGGCAGGCCGGGCATGTCCTCGGGGCCACCGCCCGGCAGGCCGCTTGGCGACCCGCTCGGCGAACCGCCGCCGGAACCCGACCCGCCGCCGGATGGTGAGCCGCCACCAGAACCGGAGCCGGCGCCTGACGGCGACTTGTTGCCGGCCTGTTCCGCCGACATCGGCGACGTGGCCGGCGACGGCGTCTGGGGCACGGACGGCGTACTGCCCGGGGGCTGGCCCCCACCTCCGCCACCGCCGCCGGGCGCCGTCGCTCCCGGCTGTTGCGGTGACTGGCCGTCCTTCCAGTCGGACGGAAGCTTTCGGGGATCGCCGTTGGCGTCGACCTTGGATGTCGGCGCACCGACCGGTGGAGGTGGCTGGTCCACCGTCACCCGGTCGACCGCGGCCTTGGCCGTATAGGTGTCCTGGATGTGCTCGGATTCCTTGTTGAGCTTGTCCATGGCCGACATGGTCTGCATTTGGTTCTCGGTGGTCATCTTGGCCTCCAACGACTTGTACTCGTTGTAGACCGGGTTGTGGTCACCCACCGCGGCCAGGTGTGCATCCACGATCTTGTGCGCCTCGACCGCCAGCGCCTGCCACTTCTGACCCAGCAGCGTGATCCAGTTGCCGTAGTTGAAGAACTTGCCGTACGCCTCGTCGGCGGCGTCGCCCTCCCAGTTGACGATCGGCGCGATGAAGGTCGCCCCGGCGCGTTGCAGGTTCACCCCGTTGGTGTCCCACGCAGTCTTCGCCGTCTCCAGTGACGCACCGTGGTCGCCGCTTCCGAGCGCGTCTTGCGCCTTGTCGATGAAGAGGTTCCCGCCGCTGCTGGTCCTCGACGGCGCAGGCAGGTTGCCGGGTGGCGTCGGCTCCGCCGTGCCGCTGCCCTGGGGTATGACCGGGGCCGGAGCCGGGCCGCCGGAGTCGAGGCTGTGCCGGGCGGCCTCGTCGAAGTCGTCATACGCCTTGGCCACCGACAGCAAGGTCTCGGACAGTCGTTGCTGCTCGGTCTTCGCGTACTCCTGGTTCTCGGCCAGGTACTTGGCATTCGCCTCGAGATGTTCCATGGTGCGCTGGGTGTGGGGCAGGCTGTCTGGGGCTTGAACCCCCGACACGAGTGCTGCGGGATCACCGAACTCGACGTTCGCCACCTGCTTCGCCTTCGCGCGCAGGTCCGCCGTATCGACCTTGACGCCGTCGCCCATGTGTCCTCCTCACAACCTGTCCGAAATGCGGCCAAGCAGACCAAGCTCTATTGTTCCAGCGCCATCTGGTAGCGGCTTTCCTCACGCGGGTTGATCAACCGGATCGGAAGCTGCCGATGGCGCGGAGTGTCGATGAAGTTGTGCCGCAGCACCACTCGGCCGACGCCGGGATGCGGACCTAGGTAGGTGGTCGAATTCGGCCACGCCACCTTGGCGGTCTGCCCGACGCGGGCGTTGATGATCCCGGCGAACTCGCGGAATTGGGGACCGAGCGTCACGACGGCACCGGCGGCCGCCGACCGGATCACGAACTGCGTGAACAGGCGCGAGTCGCCCAGATTGATGCTGACGTCGACGTCGTCGAACGGCATGTAGACCGGATATCGGTCGGCCGTCTCGCCCACCAGGACGCCCGCGGAGCCGATGGGCAACTCGTAGTGGCGGTCCGTGACGGGGCTCTGCCCGTGCAGGGCGGAACGCTGCCCGCCGAAGAGACACGAAAAGCCGCGCGGCGTCGAGGGAATCGCCAGCGTCGTCAGCAGGACCGTCGTCGTCGGGGCAGTGCCAGGGCGGACCCGAACACGCGTGATCGTGTGATCGGCCCGCGCCGACCACCACACGTCGGGGCCACCGGGGGCGGTGTATGCGGCAGTGAACGTGCTGCGGCCCTTGATCAACGACCACGCCTCGCGCTCGAAGCTGATCTCGGTCGCATGGTCGAAGTCATCGAAGCTGCGGCCGCACCGCGCGTCGATTCCGTTGCTGGACAGATGATCTGCGATTCGGGTGGTCGATGCGACGAGGTAGCGCGCCAACCCTGCGACACCCGCCTCACGGCGAAGCGCCGACTTGCGCGTCTCCTCCGGCTTGGCGCGCAACACGATCCAGGTGCGCCGGTTGGCAGGCACCGGGTAGGGGCCCACCACCTGCTCGTAGAGCGCCACCAGGCTCGACGGCGCCGTTCTGCCGACGCGATACCCTGCCGAGACGACGTCTGCCTCGAGGTCGGGGCAGTAGGTGGCGAGGAGCTTCTCGATGAGCGCGGTGTCCAGCACGTCGTCGGTGAACGCCTCGCCGGACACGATCACGGTCGGTGTGAATGGGCGTGGGACCAGCTCGATGGTCGAGATGAGGTGCTCACCCTGCCAGCGGACCGCGACGTGATCGCCGGGCATCACCGTCGCCCCAACGGCGGGTTCGGACGGCGTGGCCGGTGCCACCTTGTGCCGCCGCCGCCACGCGAACACCGCGGCGATCCAGCCGGTGGCACGTCGACCGCGCACCGTGAGAGTCGTTGCGACGGCGATCAACACGGCCAGCGTGATGGCCAACCACATCAGGCGGAGGTGGACGAAGAGCACGATGCAGGCCGGGATCAGCACTGCCGCCCACAGGAGGTGGCCGGTGGTGAGCCGGAGTCCGAAGACCGACAGCAGGCCCTTCATCGGCGCCTCAGTGCGCGGCGGGCGAGGGCGATCACGCTCAACAGCACCGCGAGGCTGACTCCGCCCACGACGACCATGGTGATGGGTCCGCGGTCGGGCGGCGGGATGAACACGGGCGGCGGAAGCTGGTCGACCTTGTACGGCACCGTCTTCGGCCCCGGTGGCACGTCCCACGTCAATGCGGCGACGGGATCGATGACCCCGGCGCCGACGTAGTTGTCCACACCACCGCCGGGATGCCGTGCGGTGGCGGTGATCCGGTACATGATCTGGGCCGGCGTCAGGTCGGGGAACCGCTGCTTGAGCATCGCGGCGAGGCCCGACACGTAGGCGGCGGCGAACGACGTCCCGTTGATGGGGATCGGTCCGTCCTGACCCTGCAGCGCGTTGACGGGATTGCCGTCGTAGCCCAGCGCGGTGATGTTCTCCGCGGGCGCGGCCGCCCCGACCCACGGGCCGGACATCGAGAACGTGCTCGGCTGTCCGGTCTGTCCGATACCGCCGACCGTGAGCACCAACGGCGAGTACCACGCCGGCGAGACGATGGTCTGAACCTGTTTCCAGCCACGGGGATCAGAGGGTATCGACGCGTCGGGCGGCGGATTTTGCGCACAGTCCTGCCCGGTATTGCCCGCCGCGACGACGATCACCGCCCCCTTGGCGTTGACCGCGTACTCGATCGCCGCGCCGAGGCTCTTCTCGTCGATCGGCCGAGTGATCTTGTAGCAGGCGGCCTCGCTGATGTTGATCACCTGCGCGCCGAGGTTGGCCGCGTGCACGATGGCGCGGGACAGGCTGCGCAACGAACCCGCCGTCGGCGTGGTGTTGGGGTCGTTCGGGTCGGTCCGCGCACCCACCGGCTGGTAGTTGTCCGACGTCTGCCGCAGCGATAGGAGCCGCGCATCGGGGGCCATGCCGACGAAACCGTCAGTGGGCGCGGGCCGTCCGGCGATCAGCGAAGCGGTGAGCGTCCCGTGGCTGTCGCAGTCGTTCAATCCGTCGCCGGACTTGTCGACGAAGTCGCCGCCGGGCAGGGCGGGGACCCGCGGCGAACCGTTCACCCCGGTGTCGATGACGGCGACGGTTACACCCGCGCCGGTTGCGAACTTCTGGGCGTCGGCGATCCGGAGGTAGTCGTTGGCCCACGGCTTGTCGGCGAAATTGGCGCCAGGAAAGACCGTCGGCGACGAGCAGACCCGACGTAGCTCGGTGGGCTGATCCGGGCCCGTCTCGTCAGGTGGCAGAGCCGAGGGATCGATGGCCGGCGGCTCGATGGCAAACGCCGGGGGTGCGCTGAACAGCGTGAGGAACAGCACCGCCAGCAACATGACGATGCGACGCGTCACGAGCCGTCCTCCCGTCCGGGCAGGACACCTGGACTGCGCTGCGACACCCATAGCAAAGCTGGAACCACCCTCTGGGCGACGCATCGCCTCACGTCAAGCCCCCTGACCACGTGCACCAGGCAAGCTTACTGGGACGTCGGCGTGCTCCATACACGTATCTCGCCGAGCCCGGTTCGGACGGCCTGACTAGGCGTCGAGATCCTGCTGGACGAGCTGGGCGACGGCGGCCAGGGCGGCCTCGTCGTCCGAGGCGACGGTGACCTGGGCGCCGTTGCCTGCCCCGAGCGTCATGATCATCAGCGCCGAGCCTGCGTCGACGGGCTCACCGCCGTCGAGGGACAGGGT
>NZ_JBOGDD010000497.1:0-10991 GCF_050701675.1 Mycobacterium sp.
CTGCATCACACCGGCCGCGACATGACCCGTTTCATGCACGACAACGCGGCCGCGTTCCGGACACTAGGTGTCGGGGTTGATCTGCGATACCAGTTCCAGGCCGTCGCCGACGCCATGACCGCACCCGCGCACGAACCCCTAGCGGTGTTCCACGCACGCCAAGCCTTGTTCGCCATCGGATGGAGCGTGGCGATGATGGGCGACCTCGACCTCACCGACGACCAATGCAGCCAGACCGCCATCACCATCGCCCTCAGCATCTACAACCAGAGCTAAGCAACGGGACCCAATCGCCCAAGACTCTTGAGACGAGTTCGGATACGCCCAAATCGACCCTCGCGGAGCCGAATTGCTCTTCCAGATCAAGCCAGCTGACAAGCCGGGCCCACAATTCGCGCCGATCTCTGCGGCAAATCACTTGACGAAAACGCACCCAGCAGCCAGGCAACTTCAGTGGCACGTGAGCCAGGATCTGATCGACCTCAAATCTCGAGAAACGAGACGGCAACGAGGAAAGTCGCTGGCCTGGGCTCATCGGAGCGCCATTCGGCTCGCCTCGTGGAGACCGCTAGCTGAGCGGCCGGGTGACCTAGGGGGCGTGCGCGGCGCGGAAGTGCTTGCGGTACGTCGAGGGAGCCAGGCCGGTGTCGCGCCGAATGAGTTCGCGCAGGTTGGCCGAGGTGCCAAGACCACTGAGTTGCGCCACGCGTTCGAGCGGCAGTTCGCCGCTTTCGAGTAACCATCGAGCGTGTTGGACTCGTTGCGCGGTGAGCCAGCTCAGGGGCGTGGTGCCGAGTTCGGCGCGGAACCGCCTGTGCAGTGTCGTGACGGCGAGATGCGCGTGCCGGGCCAAGTCCGAGACGGTCAACGGCCGGTCGAGGTGTTCTCGGGCCCAGTCGAGGGTTGCGGCCAGAGATGCCGCCGACACGTCGGGCACGGGATGCTGCACGAACTGCCGTTGGCCGCCATCGCGGAAGGCGCTGAAGACCAGCCGTCGGCTGACGTGGTTGGCGACCTCGGCGCCCCAGTCCTTGCGGACGATGTGCAGGGCCAGGTCCAGAGCGGCCGAACTGCCCGCGGAGGTGAGGATGTCACCGTCGTCGACGAACAGGACGTCTCCTTCGACGTGCACATCCGGGTAGCGGGCGGCGAAGTCGCCGACAAGCTGCCAGTGCACCGCTGCGCGTCGGCCCGTCAGCAGACCTGCCTCGGCCAAGGTGTAGGCGCCGGTGCACAATCCAACCAGTCTCGCTCCGCGTCGATGTGCGCCCCGGATCGCCGCCAGGACCGCCGCCCGCGATGCCGTATCGACGTCAGGACGGTTCGGCACGATCACGGTGTCGGCCGATTCGAGTGAGGCCAGGTCTTCGACACCAGTCAGGCGAAAGAGGTTGTCGCGCATGTGAGTCGACCGACCTGGCGACACGATCCAGGTTCGATACGGTTCGAAGCCGATCTCCGGGCGCCGCCTGGCGGCGAATATCTCGCAGGCGCACGCCATCTCGAAGGGATTCGAGCCCTCGTCGACGATCAGTGCCACGGTGTGAGGTGGACGATCAGCGACCCGGCAGGATTCTTGCGACATGTGCCATTTCTACCCCTGTCGGGTGCGGCGTGCGGCGCCTACCGTCGACGATCATGACCGAACGCATCACCTTGACCGCCGAGCTGGACACCTTGACCGAATACTGGTCGCAACGGGTCGTGGCCGAGGCGAACGGCAACTTGTTCAAGGTGGCCAAGGGCATCGGCTCGACGCGTTGGCATTCTCACGACGACCAGGACGAGGTGTTTCTTCTCGTCGAGGGCGTACTGACGGTGCAGCTGCGTGACCGCGACGTCCATCTGCATCCCGGGGACCTCTTCGTCGTGCCGCGCGGCGTCGAACACCGTCCGGTGGCCCAGGACGAGGCCAGATTCCTGATCATCGGGCCGTCTGTCACGTCCAACGCCGCCGGCGGCAAGCCGGCATGGAGCAACACCTCAGAAGCCAGCCAGGGCCACGGCTAATCGGCTGCACGCGCACTATTCGAGCTGATCCCTCAGCCGCGCCAAGGATTTCGCGAGCAGTCGTGACACGTGCATCTGCGAGATGCCCACCCGCTCGGCGATCTGCGTCTGCGTCATCGACTCGAAGAACCGCAGCAGCAGCACCTGCCGCTCGCGTTCGGGAAGGCTGGCGAGCAAGGGGCGCAGCGATTCCCGGTTCTCGATCTGATCGAGGTTGAGGTCGACGTCGCCGAGGGTGTCCGCGATGGCGGGAGCCTCTTCGGAGCCACCGCCTGCGCCGTCGATCGAGAGTGTGTTGTAGGAGCTGCCCGCGATGAGCCCTTCGACGATCTCCTCGCGGTCGATCTCCAGTTCCGCGGCGAGCTCCGACGGCGTGGGGGCGCGACCGAGCCGCTGCGAGAGTTCGGCCGTGGCGGCACCGAGGCGCAGGTGGAGCTCCTTGAGCCGCCGGGGCACCTTGACCGACCAGCTGTTGTCTCGGAAGTGTCGCCGAACCTCACCCATGATGGTCGGCACGGCGAAGGACACGAAGTCCGAACCTGCATCCACGTTGAACCGGATCACGGCGTTCACCAGCCCGACCCTGGCCACCTGCACGAGGTCATCACGCGGTTCACCGCGGCCATCGAACCGGCGGGCGATGTGGTCGGCGAGCGGCAGGCACCGTTCCACGATGGAGTCACGCTGCCGGCTGAACTTCGCGGAGCCCTCGGGCAGCTCCTGCAACGTGCGGAACATGTCGACGACGTCCGCGTATTCAGAGTTCGACCGTGACGCCGAGCCCCGAGAGGACTGCGTGGTCACCTCAGTGAACTCGCTCGGTTCGTCGTCATCGAGATGCCGAAGACTTGAGCGTCGTCGGTCCCGTGCCCGTCGTTGAACGTGCTGACGTCATCGGTCAGAGAACTCAGGACGTGCCAACTGAAGCTGCCGGGCACCACGATGTCGGGCGACGAGCACGCCGCAGACACGTCGACGACGAGTTGCTCGTCCAACGGGTGCACCACCAGGACGAGCGTGGCGTCCGGGGTGG
Organism: Mycobacterium sp.; assembly: GCF_050701675.1. GTDB lineage: Bacteria > Actinomycetota > Actinomycetes > Mycobacteriales > Mycobacteriaceae > Mycobacterium. Next base: position 3,044 of record NZ_JBOGDD010000497.1, read on the forward strand.
CGGACCTGATCAACCGGGTACAGGCCTCGTCGACGGCGAGACGCAGGTCCGCGACGCTGTCGAAGTCGAGATCCTCGTACGTCCCGACGGCGCCGACAACCGTGCGCAACACCGCCAGGTTCTCCAGCTTCGCCGCGACCCGGACCTCGACGGAACGTGGGCTGCGATGCCCTCCACGGAGGTCGTCCTGACCGTCTGACACGCGCCCTCCAACTGATCTCCACGCGAGATTACCCCGAGCTGGCTCTGAGCTAACCACCAGCACTCCGATCACCAGTCGTCTGCGACACAGAGCAACGGGGGGATGTCGTCACCGCGAGTGTGATCACGTTGTACCTCGCGCCTCCTGATCGTTTCTTCGAAGTCATTCCAGTCGTGTGTGCCCAGCCCGCCCAGGCTTAAACCCCGTGTGAAGGCAGTGCGGCGATCTCCCTCGGATCCCGGTCGAAATCAACGTCATTCGCGTGGCGCCGCAGGGTGACGCGCGCCGCAGTTCGTTTAGCCGAGCGCCCGCTCGGGCAGCCTGCGAGGGCACGCAAAGACACCACGTAGGACCTCGAAGGGGGGTCGCCGAGCTCAAGAAGTGGGCGGACGGCATTCCAGAGTGGTGGACGAGATGAGAGGTAGCCATGACTGACAAGGACACTGGCCCCGAAGCCGGCATCAAGGGCATCGTCGAAGACGTCAAGGGCAAGGCGAAGGAAGTCGCAGGCACCGTGACGGGCCGCGACGACCTCACCCGCGAAGGCAAGGCACAGCAGGACAAGGCCGAGGCCGAGCGCGAAGTCGCCAAGAAGGAAGCCGAAGCCGACGCCGCCCGTGGGGGCGCCGCCGCAGCCGAGGCTCGCCAGAAGGCAGAGCAGTAGCTCTCCCGAGCCATTGCTCGAAATGGGCCCGGCCGGGGCGTCCCGGCCGGGCCTCCTTCTGCGTTGAGACGGCCCGAGGCGTCTACTCTGCCGTTTCGGCGATGCGCTTGATCGCCGCGAGGCGCCGATCCCAGTTGCGCCCGATCGCCTCCAGTTCGACGGCGAGCCGGCTCAGGCGGGCTCCCACTGCGCGGTAACGGATCTCACGGCCGACGCGGACGTGCTCGACGAGTCCGGCGTCGGCCAACACCGTCAGGTGTTTGGCGATGGCCTGACGGCTGACGGGCAGCCGGGCGGCAAGCGCACTCGCCGATAGGTCCGCCCCGCCGACCTCGGTCAGGATGTGCCAGCGGGTTTCGTCGGCCAGCACCGAGAGAACCGCTGGCACCCCCGCTGCGCGGTTCGTCACCGTGATTCGACGAACTCCACGAGTTCGCCGAGTTCGGCCAGCCAGCCTTGGACGTTGCCTGCCTGCGCGGCCTGTGGGTCGTCGAGTTCCTCGAAACCGGTCTCCAACAGGTCCAGCCGCGTGCCGCCGGCGATCTCGGTCAGGTCGAATCGGACGAGCGTCGAGTTGCCCGGCACGGGGTCGACGCCCACGTCACGGGCCCACCGGTAGACGAGCGTCTTCGGCTTGTCGACGTGTTCGATCGCGATCCGGAATGGACCGTGCTCCGGCCAGCCGAATGAGCCCTTTCCGCCGGGAGTCGCGTCGAACTCCGCCGTCTCGCCGAACCATTGGGCGATGAGGTCGGGCTCGGTGATGGCCGCCCACACCTTGTCCAGGGGGGCCTTGATGTCGATGCTGCGGGTGATGTCGAGTTCCGCCATGGCGTCCAGTCTCCTCGTTGATCAGTCGATTGCAACTCGAGGGTTGCACATCGGAGACCGTCATGCAACCCTCAAGTTGCATGTATCGGATCGTCCCGTGCCTCACGGCATGCGCCGAGCGTCATGCTTGATTACCGTCGATCGGTGGACCTCAACACCGTCGAGACGGTCAGCACGCCGCGGCGGCGCGACGAACTGTGGCCGCTCGGACCGGCGGATGCCCTGGTGGCGGGCGGCACGTGGCTGTTCTCCGAGCCACAGCCGAGCCTTCGACGGCTGGTGGACCTCAGCCAGTTGGGCTGGCCCGCGATCACGCTGCGCGACGACGGAATTGAACTCGCCGCCACGTGCACCCTGGCGCAGGTGTCGGAGTTGTCGACACGCCTGCCATTGACGCGTCCGCAATGGCGGGCCGCTCCCCTGTTCCACCAGTGCTGCACCGCGCTGCTGGCGTCGTTCAAGATCTGGCATACCGCGACGATCGGAGGCAACATCTGTCTGTCGCTCCCGGCGGGCTCGATGATCTCCATGGCCTCCGCGCTCGACGGCGAGGTCGTGGTGTGGCGCGCCGACGGCACCGACTACCGGATGCCGATCACGGAGTTCGTCACCGGCTCGTCGGCCAACGTTCTGGCCGCTGGCGACGTGCTTCGCTCGGTGCATCTGCCGTCGTCGGCGCTCCTGGGCCGCACCGCCTACCGCAAGCTCGCGCCGTCGCCGCTTGGCCGCTCCGGGATCGTCGTGATCGGGCGCCTCGACCCAGCCGGCACATTGGTTTTGTCGGTGACCGCCGCGACAGTGCGACCCCATGTCTTCACCTTCCCGTCCCCGCCCCACGTGGATGAGGTGCGCCGAGCGCACGCGGGCATACCCGCCGACGCGTGGACCGACGACCCGCACGGCGATCCCGACTGGCGGTGCGCCATGAGTCTGCTTCTGGCAGAGCAGGTCTGCGAGGAGCTCTCGTGACTGTCGTCGAGCGAGAAGCGAAGCGGGATCGCGCATGATAACCGTCAACGGCGAAGTGCTGCAGGATGATCCGTGGCCCGGCCAGTGCCTGCGAACGTACCTTCGTGACCACGGCCACTTCGAAGTCAAGAAGGGCTGCGACGCGGGTGACTGCGGCGCATGCTCGGTACTGGTGGACGGCTCACCCGTGCACTCGTGCGTGTTCCCCGCGTTCCGCGCATCGGGGCACGACGTCACGACCGTCGCGGGCCTGGGCACGCCCGACGAACCGCACCCAATGCAGCGGAGATTCGTCGAGGCAGCGGGATTCCAGTGTGGATTCTGCACCGCCGGCATGATCACCACGACGTCCGCGCTGACTCCCGACCAGCGCGACGACCTTCCCCAGAACCTCAAGGGCAACCTGTGCAGGTGCACCGGATACCGGGCGATCACCGATGCCCTCGCCGGCGCCGTCAACACCAAGAAGGCCGGGAGCGCAGGCGATTCCGTTGGCGCCCCCGCCGGCATGCGGGTCGTCACGGGCACGGAGCAGTACACGATGGACCACACCCCGGAAGGCTTGCTCCACATGGCGGTGCTGCACAGTCCGCTGCCGCACGCCCGAATCACCTCGATCGACACCACCGCAGCCGAGCAGCTTCCTGGGGTACGGCTGGTGCTGACCCATCGCGACAGCCCTGCCGTCGCGTTCTCGACGGCGCGACACGACAGCCGGGCCGATGATCCCGACGACTGGTTCGTCCTCGACGACACCGTTCGGTTCGTCGGTCAACGAGTCGCCGCCGTCATCGCCGACACCCCCGCACTCGCCGACAATGCCTGCCGACTGATCCGGGTCGAGTACGCCGAGCTGCCCGCCGTGTTCGATCCGGAGGCCGCGCGGAGCGCAGGCGCGCCGCTGGTGCACGGAGACAAGGGGGCCGCTGCCCGGATCGCAGACGTCTCCCGCAACCTCGTCGCCGAACTGCACGGTGGCGTCGGGGACGTCGAGGCCGGCATGGCCGCGGCGCGCGACTCCGGGGGCGCCGTCGTCGGCGGGCGGTGGACGACGCAGCGCGTCCAACACGCACACCTGGAGACTCACGGCAGCACCGGATGGCGAGATGACGAGGGGCGCTTGGTCATTCGCACCAGTTCGCAGGTGCCGTTCCTGGTCCGCGATGAGCTGTGTTACGTCTTCGGCCTCGACCGTTCGCAGGTGCACGTGTTCACCCGCCGGGTCGGGGGCGGGTTCGGTGGCAAGCAGGAGATGCTCACCGAGGATCTCGTCGCACTCGCGGTGCTTCGGCTGGGGCAGCCGGTGCGTTACGAGTTCAGCCGCGCCGACGAGTTCACCACCGCACCGTGCCGGCACCCGTTCCGCGTGGACGCCACCGTCGCGGCGGGTGCGGACGGTGTCTTGACCGCGTTGGCGGTGGACGTGTTGCTGGACGCGGGCGCCTACGGCAACCACAGCCCCGGTGTGATGTTCCACGGGTGCGGCGAGTCGATGGCGGTCTACCGGTGCTCGAACAAGCGTGTCGACGCGCAAGCGGTGTACACCAACAACATTCCCTCCGGCGCCTTCCGCGGATACGGCCTCGGGCAGGTGATCTTCGCCGTGGAGTCCGCGCTCGACGAACTGGCGCAACGGCTCGGCATCGACCCCTTCGACCTGCGACGGCGCAATGTCGTCGTGCCCGGTGACCCGTTCGTCGACTCGCACGTGGCCGACGACGACCTGACGTTTGGAAGCTACGGCCTGGACCAGTGCCTGGATCTCGCACAGAAGGCGTTGGCCGCCGGGGAGGGCGCGACACCACCCGAGGGCGCCCAGTGGCGGATCGGCGAGGGGATGGCCATCGCGATGATCGCGACCATCCCGCCACGTGGGCACTTCGCCGACGCGTCGGTCTCACTGGACGCCGACGGCGACTACACCCTGTCGGTCGGCACAGCGGAGTTCGGCAACGGAACCTCCACCGTCCATACCCAGATCGTCGCGTCCGAGCTCGGCATCGGCGCCGACCGCGTACGACTGCGCCAATCTGACACGGATGCAACGGTTTACGACTCCGGTGCGTTCGGCTCGGCGGGCACCGTGGTGGCGGGGCTTGCGGTGCAGGCTGCCTGCCGCGAGCTGCGGTCGGCGATCGAAGCCACTCCCGACTTGCGGCCCCTCGTCGGCCGCGGCTACCACGACGGCACCCCCAGGTCGGTCGCCTTCAACGTGCACGGGTTCCGGGTCGCGGTCAACGTCCAGACGGGTGAGGTGCGCATCCTGCAGTCGGTGCAGGCCGCCGACGCTGGAGTGGTGATGAATCCCGAGCAGTGCCGCGGCCAGGTCGAGGGCGGCGTCGCCCAAGCCATCGGGACTGCCCTGTACGAGGAGATGCACACCGGCCCCGACGGCGCAGTCACCACCAAGGACCTACGCAATTACCACATTCCGCAGTTGGCCGACCTCCCCGTCACCGAGGTGTACTTCGCCGACACCTACGACATGCTCGGGCCGTTCGGCGCCAAGTCGATGAGCGAGTCGCCGTACAACCCGGTGGCCCCCGCGTTGGCCAACGCCATCGCCCGGGCATGTGGCGCGCGACTGCGCCAATTGCCCATGACGCCCGCCAGGGTCTGGCGCGCCCTCACCACTTGATCCGACTGCCACCCCCGAACGCCGCCCTCCCCATCCCCGCGAGCGTGCGTGTTTGCACGCGACACGCCGCGGCGGTATGGCAAAGGGTGCACGCTCGCGCAGCGGGCATTGTCGGCGTCGAGGCCTACCATGCGTTCGTGGCACGTGGGACGACACGACTGAAGCTGTACGCCGCGTTGGGCGTCACCGCAGGGGTGGCGGCGCACCTGTCGGGAGTCAACCTTCCGTGGAGCGCGGTGATCGCCATCCTCGCACCGGTCGTCGTCACCGTGACACCGAGATTTGTCTTCGGAGTGCTCCGAGGTGCGAGCACTCCCGCTGCTCGCGAGAGCCCTGGTGCCGCGCAGCAAGCCATGTCCGGCTTGGAGTTCGAGGATTACGTGGCGCGCATTGCCCGGGGGTGCGGGGCTCCCGTCATCATGACACCGCTGTCCGGCGACTGGGGCGTGGATCTCATCGTCGGCCGTCGACCGAATCGACTTGCCGTTCAATGCAAGCGGCAGGCCCGCCCGGTCGGCACCAGCGCGGTGCAGGAGGTGGTGGCGGGCGCCCCGATGCAGGACTGCACGCAGACCATGGTGGTGACCAATCACGGCTTCACCCCTGCCGCGCGCAGACTCGCGGAGCTGCACGGGTGCGTGCTGGTCGGCGGCGAGGAGCTCACCCGGCTGGGGTCCACGATTCGCCGCCTCACCGCGCCGGACGCCATCGATCGCTAGAGCCCACGGAGAACCGGCGGCGCGACCGTGCGCCTCTTGCCGTTTCGCAACGGCGTGTCGCGTACAGACGCGCACGCTCGCGGCAAAGGGGGGGCCGGCTACATGCTGGTGAGCACCGCGCACACCGCGTCCACGGCGGCGTCGATCTCGCTCCGCGATGCCGTGAGCGCGGGCCGGAACCGGACGCTGTCCGGCCCGCTGGCCAGCATGATCACGCGACGGTCCCACAGCTTGGTGATCAACTCGTCGCGCTGAGCCGCCGTGGGCATGCCGAACGCACACATGAGGCCGCGGCCGCGCGGGTCCACCACCAGGGCGGGGAAGTCAACGGCGAGGTCCCGCAACCGGTCGAGGAGATGTCGTCCTAGGTCGGCGGCCCGGTCGATGAGGCCCTCGGCCTCGATGGTTTCGAGAATGCGACGCGAGCGCACCATGTCCGTCAGGTTGCCGCCCCAGGTGGAGTTGATCCGCGAGCTGACCTCGAAGACGTTGTCGGCCACGTCATCGACGCGTCCGCCAGCCATCACACCGCACACCTGGGTCTTCTTGCCGAATGCGACGACGTCGGGCATCACGCCCAATTGCTGGTAGGCCCAAGCGGTCCCGGTCATCCCGCAGCCGGTCTGAACCTCGTCGAAGACGAGAAGGGCGTCGAACTCGTCGCACATCTTCCGCATCGCGGCGAAGAACTCGCTCCGGAAGTGCCTGTCACCGCCCTCCCCCTGAATCGGCTCGGCGATGAAGCAGGCGATGTCGTGCGGGTTGGCCTCGAACGCGGCGCGGGCCTGCCGAAGCGACTCGGCTTCCAGTTCGGCCATGTTGGCGTCGGGCCGCAGGTACGGGGCGTCGATGCGGGGCCAGTCGAACTTCGGGAACCGGGCCACCTTGTTGGGGTCGGTGTTCGTCAGCGACATCGTGTAGCCGCTGCGGCCGTGGAACGCGCCCTGAAGGTGCAGCACCTTCGTCCCGAGTGCAGGATCCAGGCCCCGGCTCTCGTTGAGGCGGCTCTTCCAGTCAAACGCGACCTTCAGGGCGTTCTCGACGGCCAGCGCGCCGCCGTCGACGAAGAACAGGTGCGGCAGGGCGGGGTCGCCGAGGACGCGCCGGAAGGTGTCGACGAAACGGGCCATCGGAACGCTGTAGACATCGGAGTTGCTCGGCTTGTTCACGGCGGCTGCGGCGAGTTCGGCGCGAAACGCCGCGTCACCGGCAAGGGCCGGGTGGTTCATGCCCAGCGCGGACGACGCGAAGAACGTGAACATGTCCAGATAGCGCTCGCCGGTGCGGGCGTCGACGAGATACGACCCAGCCGACCGGTCGAGGTCGAGGACGAGGTCGAGTCCGTCGGCGAGGATGCTGCGACTGAGCACCTCGCGCACGTCGTCGGGCGCCACGGGGGACGCGGGGCTCAGGTCACGCGAAGACAGGACAACGGTCATGACGCCATCTTAACGGATTATTTACGCCCCGCATGCCATCGAGCAGGATTTTCTACGGTACGAAGTCGCGACCTTCGTAAAAAGTCTGTAAGATGATGGTGCTTCTGGTGCGGACGTTCGCCGCCGTCCGTATCTGTTGCAGCAGGTCTTCGAGCGCGCGCGCCGACCGGACACGCACCAGGAGGACGTAGCTCTCGTCCCCGGCCACCGAGTGACACGACACGATGGCCTCTATGTGTTCAAGGCGCGCGGGCGCATCATCGGGTTGAGAGGGATCGAGGGGTGTGATGGACACGAATGCCGACAGCATGTTCCCGACGGCCTCGGGGTCGATGCGCGCCTGGTACCCCATCACGACGCCACGGGTCTCCAGCCGGCGGACGCGCGACTGGACGGCAGACACCGACAGGCCTGCGCTCACGGCGAGCTGCGCCAGCGTCGCCCGTCCGTCGGCAACCAGTTCACGCACCAGGATCCGGTCGATCT
>NZ_JBOGDD010000498.1:0-5329 GCF_050701675.1 Mycobacterium sp.
GGACTGGAATCCGCACGACTACATCCCGTGGTCGGACGGCAAGAACTACTACGCCCTCGGCGGCCAGGACTGGGAACCCGGACAGTCGGTTCTGTCCGAGGTCGCGCAGGTGTCGATGCTGCAGAACCTCCTGACCGAGGACAACCTGCCCTCGTACCACCGCGAGATCGCGATGAACTTCAGCATGGACGGCCCGTGGGGCTTCTGGGTCAACCGCTGGACCACCGAGGAGAACCGCCACGGCATCGCGCTGCGCGACTACCTCGTCGTCACCCGCTCGATCGATCCCGTGGAACTCGAGGAACTGCGCCTCGAGCAGGTCACCCGTGGCTTCAGCCCAGGCCAGGGCAACCAGGGCGACATGTTCGCCGAGACTCTCTTCGACTCGGTCATCTACGTGACCTTCCAGGAGCTGGCCACCCGGGTGTCGCACCGCAACACCGGCAAGGCATGCAACGAGACCATCGCCGACCAGCTGCTGCAGCGGGTGTCGGCCGACGAGAACCTGCACATGATCTTCTACCGCGACGTCAGCGCTGCCGGCCTGGACATGGCCCCCAACCAGGCGATGAAATCGCTGCACCGGGTGCTGCGCAACTTCAAGATGCCCGGGTACACGGTGCCCGAGTTCCGTCGCAAGGCAGTCATCATCGCCGTCGGCGGCGTGTACGACCCCCGAATCCATCTCGACGACGTGGTGATGCCCGTGCTGAAGAAGTGGCGCATCTTCGAGCGTGAGGACTTCACCGGTGAGGCCGCGGAGATGCGCGACGACCTCGGCAAGCTGGTCGAGGAACTCGAGGAAACCTGCGAGAAGTTCGAGGTAGCCAAGGAACGTCGCATGGAGCGCGAGCGCAAGGTGGCCGAGAAGAAGGCCATGAAGAACCTCTTGGTGTCGACATCAGCGTCTTAGCCGAGCCCAAAGCTGAAGCGTCGGCCCGGTCTGCTCTGCAGATCGGGCCGATCGCGTTGCGCAGTCCCGTCGTGCTCGCCCCGATGGCCGGAGTCACGAACGTCGCCTTCCGCACCCTGTGCCGCGAGCTCGAACTCGCCCGCGCGGGCACCGTCAGCGGCCTGTACGTATGCGAGATGGTCACGGCTCGTGCGCTCGTCGAGCGAAACGCCAGCACGCTGCACATGACGACCTTCGGCCCTGACGAGTCGCCGCGGTCGCTGCAGCTCTACACCGTCGATCCCGAGACCACCTACGCGGCGGCCAAGATGATCGTCGACGAGGACATGGCCGACCACATCGACATGAACTTCGGCTGTCCCGTACCCAAGGTCACGCGTCGGGGCGGGGGCGCCGCGCTTCCGTACAAGCGCAAGCTCTTCGGCCAGATCGTGGCGGCCGCGGTCCGCGCCACGGCGGGCACCGGCATCCCGGTCACCGTGAAGTTCCGCATCGGCATCGACGACGCCCACCACACCCATCTGGACGCAGGCCGGATCGCCGCCGAGGAGGGTGCCGCCGCGATCGCGTTGCACGCCCGCACTGCCGCGCAGCGCTACTCCGGCAGCGCCGACTGGGACCAGATCGCCCAGCTGAAGCAGCACGTCACCGACATTCCCGTTCTCGGCAACGGCGACATCTTCGACGCGGGCGACGCATTGGCCATGATGACCGCCACCGGATGTGACGGAGTCGTCATCGGCCGTGGCTGCCTCGGCCGGCCGTGGCTGTTTGCCGAACTGTCCGCGGCGTTCACCGGCAGCGAGCCACCCACGCCGCCGACACTGGGCGAGGTCGCCGACATCGCCCGGCGCCACGGCGAGCTCCTCGCCGACCACTTCGGCGAGGACAAGGGCATGCGCGACATCCGCAAGCACGTCGCCTGGTACCTGCACGGCTTCCCCGCCGGTTCCGATCTTCGGCGCGCATTGGCACTGGTCAAGACGTTGGCCGAACTCGACGAACTGCTGTCTCAGCTCGACCCCGACGTGCCGTTCCCCAGTGCGGCAGAGGGCCCGAGGGGTCGGCAGGGGTCCCCCGGTTCGGTGACGCTTCCCGAGGGGTGGCTGACCGATCCCGACGACTGCACGGTGCCATCCGGTGCCGACGTCATGCATTCCGGAGGTTGACTTCATCTCGGTAGCCGACCCGTCGCCGAGACTTCACCGAGATGGCGCCGAGATGGCACTGACATCTCCTAGGACTGGCTCCGTCCCGGAGTATCTCAGTACGATGGGACTTCACTACGACGGGCTTCGACTGGCGGAGTCCCGCACGTGCTGCTAAAGAACTAGAAGCACGATCACGATTTCTGCGCCGAGGGCGCGACGACCATGACAGTCGGAGGCCGGTGAGACATGAGTGACGGCGACAACGCCGCCCCCGGTCGTCGGTCTCCAAACAAGCCCGACGCGGCCGACAAGCCGGACCCTCCCTGGCTTACCCGATCCGCGCGGTCAATACCAGGCGCCGCGCCGTGGGAACGCGGACGCATCTCCAGAGACGACGCGCCCGACCCCGAACCTTCCGCGTCACCCGTTGGGGGCAGCCACACCGACGGAGTGACGGTTGCCGACCTGATCGCCAAGGTGTCCGGGTCGGTCCCCGATCAGACCAGGGACGAGCCGAGGCGACGCCGTCCTCCGATCGTCGAGCAGGATCCCGACACCGAAGTCATCCCAGTCGTGCCCGCCCATGCGTCGGAGCTGCCGATCCTGACGGAACACCTCAGCGATCCGGCGCTTCCCGAGCGGGTCGGCGCGGCCGCGGAGCCCGTCAAGCTCGCATCGCACCGCGGTCGGCGAACGGCGATGGTCGCCGGTCGCGTGGCGGCGGCGCTGATCGCGGTGCTGGCGCTCGCCATGACCGGCGCGGCGTGGCAATGGCAGGCGACGAAGAACAACAACCTCAACAAAGTGGCGGCACTGGACCCGGACTCGCGGGACATCCTGGACCCCAGCGCTCAGTACGGTGACGAGAACTTCCTCATCGTCGGCGTCGACAGCCGCATCGGCGCGAACAGCGACATGGGCGCGGGCACCACCGACGACGCTGCGGGTGCGCGGTCGGACACCATCATGCTGGTCAACATCCCGGCCAACCGCAAACGCGTTGTCGCCGTGTCATTTCCGCGCGACCTGTCGATCACGCCCATGCAGTGCGAGCCATGGAACGCGGACACGGGCGCCTACGGTCCGATCACCGACGAAGAGTCGCCGATGTACGGGATGGAGAAGGTCTACACCGAGACCAAGTTGAACTCCGCCTACGCCGTCGGCGGCCCGAAGTGTCTGGTGAAGGTCATCCAGAAGCTGTCGGGTCTATCGGTCAACCGGTTCATGGCGGTCGACTTCGCGGGCTTTGCGACGATGGTCGACGCTCTCGGTGGCGTCGAGGTATGCAGCACCACGCCGCTGCAGGACTACGAACTCGGCACCGTGCTCGCGAGCGCAGGCCGTCAGGTCATCGACGGCCACACGGCCCTGCAGTACGTGCGCGCCCGCCAGGTCACCACGGAGACCAACGGCGACTACGGACGCATCAAACGCCAGCAGCTGTTCCTGTCCTCGCTGTTGCGGTCGCTGATCTCCAAGGACACCTTCTTCAGCCTCAACAAGCTGAACAACGTCGTCAACATGTTCATCAACGACAGCTACGTCGACAACATCCAGACCAAGGACCTCGTCGACCTCGGCCAGTCCGTTCAGGGCGTGAACGCGGGCCGCATCACCTTCGTCACCATCCCGACGGTCGGATACGCCGACGAGTACGGCAACGAGGTCCCCCGCACCGACGACACGCGGTCGCTGTTCGACGCGATCATCAACGACGATCCGCTGCCGGAGGAGAAGAACGCCGACAACACCCCGGTTCCCGAGACACCCGAGGCCACCAGCTCCGCGCCCGCTCCGGCCGACGCCACCGGCGAACTCGTCAATGCGGTCACCACCAACCCCGGTGACATCACCGTTCGGGTTTCCAACTCCACCGGCGAGAACGGCCTGGCCTCGACCGCGGCAAGCGAACTCCAGCAGCATGGCTTCAACGTCGAGACACCGGACGACTACCCCGGCCCGCTGGACTCGACGACGGTGTTCTTCTCCGCCGGCAACGAGCAGGCCGCCGCCACCGTGGCCTCGTCGTTCAAGACGTCGACGATCGAGCGCGCGTCCGGTATCGGTGACGTCATCCAGGTGGTGCTCGGCTCCGACTTCAACCAGGTCAGCGCGCCGGAACCCAGCGGATCATCAGTGCAGGTACACGTGCTTCACGACAGTGGCGGCTCGAGCACCCACCTCCCGGAGGACCTGACGGTCACCAACGCCGCCGATACCACCTGCGAATGACGTCCTGAGCACCATCGCGGCAGGTGGCATTCACCTTTCGTTCACCATCGAGGTCGTGACGATCTTGGCGTACAGACCGTAGGCTTGAGACATGCGTACCGCTTACCACGAGCAGCTGGCTGCACTGACGGACCAGCTCGGCGAGATGTGCGGGCTTGCCGGCGCCGCGATGGAACGCGCGACCCAGGCTCTGCTGCAAGCCGACCTCGTCCTGGCCGAACAGGTCATCACCGACCACGAACACATCGCCGCGATGAGCGGGCGTGCCGAGGAAGCAGCGTTCGTCCTGCTGGCATTGCAGGCTCCGGTCGCGGGTGACCTTCGTGCGATCGTCAGCTCGATCCAGATCGTCGCAGACGTCGACCGGATGGGCGCCCTCGCGCTTCACGTCGCCAAGATTGCGCGTCGCCGGCATCCGCAGCACACCCTTCCCGAGGAAGTGAACGGTTACTTCGCCGAAATGGGCCGGGTGGCAGTCGATCTCGGAAACAGCGCACAAGAGGTGCTGGTCACCAGAGACCCGGAGAAGGCTGCGCGCATCCGCGAAGAGGACGACGCGATGGACGACCTCCACCGCCACCTGTTCTCGGTGTTGATGGACCGCGAGTGGAAGCACGGCGTCACCGCGGCAGTCGACGTCACCCTTCTGAGTAGGTTCTACGAACGCTTCGCCGACCACGCGGTCGAGGTCGCCCGTCGCGTCATCTTCCAGGTCACCGGCCGGTTCCCGGACGAGGAAGCGGTCCCCGCCGCTCAGTGACGGGTAATCCTCACCCCGTCCCGTCGCGCCGACAGCAGATCTCGCAGCACCTTCGCGACCACGCCTAAGTCGGCGTTGCTGTAGGCCTGCAGAAAGTCGTGCAGCCCGCGGGCCATCTCGTCGTGCAGTTGCTGGTGTGCGCCGCACACCAGGTCGCCGTCTGCGGTGAGCGCCAGCTCGACCTCCTTCCGGTTCCCCGGGAGCGGTATGCGCTCAACCAGGCCGGCCTCCACCAGTCGCTGGACGTGCTTGGACACCGTGCCCTTCAAC
>NZ_JBOGDD010000499.1:0-4588 GCF_050701675.1 Mycobacterium sp.
CCCCGACGCCGGCCCGCTCGGCGGCTCGGGAGTTGAAGTATTCGTTGTCGCGGTCGATGCCGAGCAGGTTCGACGACGTGTCCGAGCATCGCGCCACGTAGACCGCATCGGACGTGGTGATCTTGACGTTGCGGTTGGTCAGCCCACCAGGAAGGTCCTCGAGCCGACGCGGCCTTCCCGCCAGCACTGGCAATTGCTCCAGAAGCGCGTCGAGTTGAGCACCGTTGAGCGAGAAGGACATCGCGTGTCAGTCGGCTTCGCCGGAAGGGCTCAGGATTCGCCTCAGCAGGTGCATCGCGACGGTGGTCGACCGCTCCCGGATGTCGGATCGGTTGCCCGGCAGCAGAAGCGTGCGGGTGATCGTCGGGCCGTCGGCGAGCCGCACGCTGAAGCACACCGTCCCCACCGGCTTGTCGGGGCTGCCTCCCCCGGGTCCGGCGATGCCCGTGATCGCCACCGCGGTGTCGGCGCCGAAGCGTTGCAACGCACCTGCCGCCATGGCCTCGGCGACGGGTTCGGACACCGCCCCGTGCTCGGCGAGCAGCCGAGGGTCCACCCCGAGCAGTTCGATCTTTGCCTCGTTGGAGTAGCTCACCACGCCGCCCGCGACGTAGGCCGACGATCCGGCCCGGTCGGTGAGCCGCGCGGCGACCATTCCGGCAGTGCACGATTCGGCCGTTGCGATGGTCCGGCCTGCCAACAGCTCCGCGACCTGGTCGTCGACCAGCGAACCGTCTTCTGAGAAGATCTGGCCGCCGTGGCGCTCGCGCAGCAACGAGACGAGCTTGGTGTACACCGGCGCGGCGTCGGGCTCGTAGCGCGTCACGATCTCCAACTCGCCGCGCCGCAGACAGGTGGTGATCTCCAGGCGGTCGAATTCGGTGATGCCGACCTCGCCATCGCGAAGGGTCTCGGCGAGGCCGGATTCGGGTAGCCCGAACATCCTGATGGTGTCCTGCACGTACTCGGTACGGCCTGCGATCGCCTCGAGCACGGCGGCGGAGCCGATCGCCTTGTCCCACATCGGTTGGAGCTCGCGCGGCGGTCCCGGCAACACCACGACCGTCGGTTTGCCCGGCACGACGACGCCGGGCGCCGTACCAACGGGGCCGAGGATCTCAGCACCGACCGGGACCATGGCCTGCTTGCGATTGGCCGCCATCACGGCATCGAAGTCAACGCCCTCGCGGCGCTGCATCAGCCGCTTGAGGATGTCGGCGATGGTGTTCTCCAGTGCCGAATCCAGGACCAGCTCCCGGCCGCAGAAGCGCGCCACGGTCGCGACGGTCATGTCGTCGGCGGTGGGCCCGAGCCCGCCACTGGTGACGATGAGGTCGACGCCTTCGCCTGCCAGGAACCTGAGCTGGGCCTCGATGTCCGACGGCCTGTCACCGCAGATCGTGATGTGCGCAAGCTCAACCCCGAGCTCGAGCAATCGATCGGCAAGCCACGGACCGTTGCGGTCCTGGACGCGTCCGGTGAGGACTTCGGTTCCGGTGACGACGATGCCCGCGCGTGCGCTCACGGGGTATGACACTACGACGCCCGCCGGGTTCGGGTGTCGTGGCGTCTCGCCGGATGTCGCGCGCAGTTCAGCGGTTGGCCACGTCGACCGACTACGTTCGGCGGCCGTGACGACCACCGTGGTGGCCTTGCCTGCCGTGATGGACCCGATGTATTGGCTCGGGGACGGCGGCCCGTTCGGCTCCGCGGTGCTTCCCGCCGTCATGCTGGTCGTGTTCGTCGAGACGGGACTGCTGATCCCGTTCCTCCCCGGTGACACCCTGCTGTTCACGGCTGGTCTGCTTGCGGCGCAATCGGACGCCCCCGTGGGGATCTGGACGCTCGCGCCGTGCGCCGCGCTCGCGGCGGTCCTGGGCGGCCAGACCGGCTACCTGATCGGCTGGCGGCTTGGCCCCGCGCTGTTCAGTGAGGACGCGCGCTTCTTCAAGCGGGACTACCTGACCTCGTCGCACGCCTTCTTCTCCCGACATGGCCGCAAGACGGTCGTGATCGGACACTTCGTCGGCGTGGTGCGGACGTTCACCCCCGTCATCGCGGGCGCGTCGGGGATGCGCTACCCCGTGTTCCTGGCGTACGACGTGCTGGGCGCGGTGGCGTGGGGCGTCGGACTCACGGTGGTGGGATTCCACCTCGGCAACGTGTCATTCGTCGGCGCGCACCTCGAACTGATGGTCGTTCTCATCGCCGTGCTCTCGACGGTGCCGGTGGCGGCATCGGTGCTCCGCGCGGCTCTCGCGCGACGGCGCACCTAGCGGATCACCTGGCAAGCCAGCCCTTCACCGTCGCGAGATCCCGCGAGTACGTCTCGAGGATGTCGTCCTGGTAGCGGGACCCGCCACTGATCGCATCATCGCCCTGCCAGATCACGCGCACCCGGGTCTGGCCGCGCAGGTAAATGTCGACGCGCTCGTCCACCCTGCGGTTCCAGCCGGCCGCTGCCGTGGTCTCTGCGAGTTCCGACCGTTGATTCGTGGTGGTCACCGCTGTCTCCTCTCGGATGGGGCTCATGGGCCCATCCTTCCGGTAGGAGATCCCGCGTGTTGAGCCGCCCCGGTTTTCAGGAACCGTCCAGGGGGTAGCCGTAGCTTCGCTGTGATGTCCATGAAGGCGAACGCTTGGGTCCGCTCGTACGGGCCTGCCGTCTTGGTCCTGGCACTCGTCGCTTATGCGGGCATGTACGTGCGGTGGCCCAGTCTCGCTGGTCAGGTAGATCTGCTGGTGTACCGGTTCGGGGCGCTGCGGGCGCTGAGCGGACAGGACGTGTACTCGATCGGGTTGACGGGGAACCCGCACACGCTGCTGTTCGACTACACCCCCTTCGCCGCGCTGTGCTCGCTTCCGCTGACGTTCGTCTCACCGGTGATGGCACAGGTCCTCGGGCTGGTGGTCAACGTCGCGTTGGTGCTCTACGCGGTCCGACACATGCTGACCCGGCTCGGGGTGGCCGGGGCGGCGGCGCTCTGGAGTCTTGGTGCGCTGCTCGTCGGGCTCGTCCTGTGGCTGGAACCGGTGCGGCTGTCGCTGCAGCTGGGGCAGGTCAACCTCGTCATCCTCGCCGTCGTGGTCGCCGACCTGCTCGGTTCGGACAAGCGCAAGTGGGCGGGCGTCGGCATCGGCATCGTCGCGGGCATCAAACTCACGCCCGCACTGTTCATCGTCTACCTCATCCTCCTCGGCAGACGGCGGCCCGCGGTGGTGGCGTCGCTGACGTTCGCCGCCACCGTCGTGATCGGGTTCGCGGTCTTGCCGAGGGATTCGGGCTACTTCTGGCTGCGCGGTGGTTTCCACGACGTCGCCAGGATCACCAGTGACCCGGTGGCCAACACCAGCCTGAAGGGTTTGTTCGTCCGCCTGCACGTCGTCGGCGCCCCGACGATCGTCGCGACCGCGCTCCTTGCCGTCGTCGCGCTGACGATCGCGGTGCTGGCGTGGCGGCGCGGTCGGCACGTCCTGGGCCTGGCCATCGTGGGGATGTCGTCGGCGGCGTTGTCACCGTTCAGCTGGAGCCACCATTGGGTGTGGGTCGCCCCGCTACTGGTCCATCTCGGTCACCGCGCCTACGTCCTCGGCAGCAGGTGGTCGCTGGTGGCGCTGTGGGTGCTGTGGGCGACGTTCGCCGGGTGGGTGGTGTCGGCGAAGGGCGATACGCCAGAGACGGGCCTGTTGGCGTTCCGCCTGGGCGGGACGTGGGACGTGCTGATCCCGACGGCGTATCTGGTGGCCTTCGCGGGAGTGCTGGTCTGTACTGCGGGGAATCTGTTCCGAAGCCGCCGCTACGAGACGGGCACCAGCACGGGCAACGTGTTGTACCCGGTGACGCGCACCCAGTCGGCCGACGCGGAGCGACTGAGCACCGATGCGCGCAGTTCGACCGTCTCGCCGGGGAAGACCGTCACGTAGTTATCGTCGTATTCGATGGGCAGGATCTCGTCGCCGTCCCTGCCCGAGGTCACCTCGGCCCGTTCGAAGAACGCGATCTGCTTGCCCGCGTTGTGCAGTTGGATCGTCACGGCATCCTGGCCCTCGCCGTTCGTCGACCGGTGCGCGGACACCTCCAGGGGCGCCTTCGGCAGGGAGTTCAGAGGGGTCATGTCGGCCCAGCTGTCCTGGTGCAGGTCGAAGGCGAAGTCGCCGTCGGGATTTCCGACGTCGTCATTGCGTTGCGATTGCCAGTAGACGTTGTTGGCAACGACCTGGCCCGCGGAGTCGAGCACCTCGCAGCGGACGAAGAACACCCGCGAGTCCCGCGCCTGCCTGGGCAGTGTCATGGCCAGCGTGGCGCCCCCCGACGGCACGGCGAGGTCTTCACTGGTCTGGTCGTCGCGCAGCCTGCCCTGCAGGTCGTACACGCGCACCCGAGTCCGCAGGTTGGTGACGTCGTTCGGGGTCTGGTTCACCAGGGTGACCCTTGCCTGGCTGTGATCCCCCGTCGCGTAGGAGTCGAAGACCGCCGAGATCGGACGTAGCCCCTTCTTGGCGCCGAAGTAGGCGCCGCCCGGCCGCAGGAAGTAGTCGAAGATGTTGCCGAAGAACGACGGCCAGTGGTTGTTGAGCATCCAGTAGA
>NZ_JBOGDD010000500.1:0-2412 GCF_050701675.1 Mycobacterium sp.
GGTCGACGTCGACCCCGCACGCGTCCGGGAGGTCGCGTCGTTCATCCCCGGCGCGATGCGCGGCCTGGCCTCGGAGCGTCAGCTGGGTTCGTACTACGACCTCGGCCTGGCCCGGCGCGGGTTGACCAACGCGATCGTCGCGTATCTCGAACCGCCCCGCCGTTAGCCCACTCCAGCCGCCCTACCGCGGCGCGTCCTGCAAGTGCTCGTCATGCCCGTTATCTAACAGTGGTTACTATCAGTGGCGAACAGCCGCGCGCTCGCGCTCGGCGTGGACCGAAGTTGGCGAGGTTGACGATGAGTGGCTCAGCGCTCTTCATCGCGGTCTTTCTCGCATGTCTGGTGGAGGCCGTCGAGGCCCTGACGATCATTCTTGCGGCAGGCACCGCGCGCGACTGGCGCTCGGCACTCACAGGCGCACTCACCGGGGTGGTGGTTCTGGCGGCCGTGATCGCCGTGGTGGGACCGGCGATATCGGCGATACCCCTGGATGGGCTCCGCCTCGTCATCGGCGGGCTGCTGCTGACCTTCGGGCTGCAATGGCTGCGCAAGGCGATTCTGCGGGCAAGCGGCAACAAGGCCCTTCACGACGAGACACTGGCTTATCGGGCAACTCTCGCAGAGGCACGTAATGCCCCCGTGGCCGCGCGCACCCTCGTGGCCGATTGGTACGCCTTCACACTGTCATTCAAGGGGGTCGTGCTGGAGGGCCTCGAGGTGGCCTTCATCGCGCTCACCTTCGGCGCCAACCAGGGCAGCATTCCTCTGGCGGCCCTCGCCGCGACGGCAGCCGTCCTGCTCGTGGCGGTGGCGGGCTTCGCCATCCGCGCACCGTTGTCGCGAGTGCCGGAGAACGGCATGAAGTTCGTGGTCGGAGTGATGCTGACCGCGTTCGGGATCTACTGGGGCGCCGAAGGCGCAGGCGCGCGCTGGCCGGGCGAGGACATCGCTCTGCTGGTCCTGATCCCCGCGATTGCGCTCTATGCACTGCTGTTGGTAGCTCTGTTCAGGCGTCGCGCACCTGTCACCACGAGTGCCGATATTCGTGCGGCCCAGGAGGATTGATCTTGAACAAGGTTCGTGCGTTCTTCGCGTTCTGGTACGACTTCATCATCGGTGACGACTGGCGGGTGGCCCTGAGCATCACAGTTGCCCTCGCTGCCACCATCGCCGTGAATCGGCTCACCGGCACCGCTCCGTGGTGGATCGTGCTCGTCGCAGTGATCGCCATACTGCCCATCAGCATCTTCAGGGCGACGCGACGCCAACCGTGAGGGCTCCGCCGGTCAACGGCCCTCGTCCTCCTCGACGTACACCCGAGCGGCATACAGTTCCAGCGCCTCGCCACAGGCGTCCAGCGCCTGTGCGGTCTCGGCGTGCTTGGGGGCGCCGTACACGTCACGCGCCCGTACCTTCTCGTACCAGTTCCGCAGCTTGACCAACTCGACTTCGTTCTCCTCAAGCTCACCGTAGGTGAAATGGTTTGCGGCATACTCTTTTTCGAGACCGGCGTGAAAGTCCACGCATTTGTCCAGGATCTCCTCGTACTCGCTGTCCCGCGCCGCCTCGAACAACGCCACCACGTCCTGCCCGCCGACCACTGCCGAACAGGACAGAAGGACCGCCGAACCATCCATCTCGAGAATCTCGCGCCGGAGTTTGCGGAGCGCGCGCTCGGCACCATCGCGGGCAGGCAGAGCCGCGGCCGAGTTCTGCAGATAGACCGCGCCCAGCGACTTCAAACGTCGCCACACGGTGGCGCGCAGTCGCGTCGGTTCGGCGGGAATCCGATAGACCAGCAGGAGCCAGTTCTCGCCGTCCGCGGAGGCCGACGGCGGCACCTCGGCATGGCCCCCGGTCACGCTCATCGGTTCAGTCTGCATGAGTGCCGCTCAACCCATTGCTTGCCGCCCGACCTCAGCATTCTCACAGCGCCGCGCTGCAACCGTGGCCTCCATCGGCGCCGCACCTTCCCGTGTCGTCGTGAGAGGAGAACTACCGAGATGCAGAAACGTCGAACGATCGCCGCGGGCATCGCCGCGGGCACCCTGTTGCTGGGCGGTGCGGGCGCAGTCGCAGCGGCTCACCCACTGAACGGGCCCGCCCCGCTGGGCCCAACCGCCACCAGCGGACCCGGCGTTCCGGACACGCCGGAGGCGGGCGACACACCGGACCAAGCCGACGCTCCCGACGTCCCAGGGCAGCCCGACATCCCAGAACCGGGTGACACACCGGACGCACCAACACCGACGCCATAGCCGGACTGGCGAACGGATCGCGGTCGGCGGCAGGCCGACACTGGTCACCCCGACCCGACTAGCGAAGGATGAGGCGCGTGAAGGTCTTGATCGTCGAGGACGAACCCCGATTCGCCGCGACGCTCGCCATGGGCTTGCGGGCCGAGGGCTTCGT
>NZ_JBOGDD010000501.1:0-4445 GCF_050701675.1 Mycobacterium sp.
GGGCATACCTTCGTCGAGCAGGTGGTGGCCACGTTGGTCACGCGTTGCTCGCCCGTGTTCGTGGTGGCGGCGCCGGGTCAGCCCCTGCCGCCGCTGCGCGCGGAGGTGCTCCGAGACGACGTCCGAGGCGTCGGTCCGCTGCTGGCCACGGCCAGGGGCTTGCGGGCCGCTGCCGATGCGGGGATGGAGCGGGCCTTCGTGTCAGCGGTCGACATGCCCTATCTGACCGCGGATCTGATCGAGGAGCTCGTCGGGCCGTCGGTGCGCCTTGGCGCGGACGTGGTGCTGCCCTGGGATGGACGTGATCACTACCTGGCCGGCGTGTACCGGACCGACCTTGCCTCACGGGCCGAGCAGCTGGTGGCCGCGGGTGAGCGCAGCATGCGCGCGCTAGTGGATGCCGTTGACACCCAACGCGTCGTGATGCCCGAGCAGCGCGCGTTGACCAACGTGAACGATCCGACCGACTTGCGGTAGTCGGCTGGCTCTAAGCGGCCAGGTGGGAGCTTCCAGCATCAGTCCTGGCGCGCCGTCCGCCACGCATGGCGCTGGGTCGGAGGGCGACCAAGGAACCCGAGCGGACGATGCCGATCGGTCCACTGCCGGCGAAGCGGGCCATGCCAGGCCCGCGCAGCGCGATACCCGCTTTGGCCTGCCGGTAGCCGACGCCCATTCCGGCTGCCGTGGGAATCAGGAATGCGACGAGACCCGGCAGTGCGGCAGCGACCATCGCCGACAGGGAAGCGGCGATGACGAGTGAGCCATACGAACGGAAGAACGCCTGCAACCCGTCGGACATGGCGGCGGCGGGTGCTGTCCGGGCTCTGGCGTTCAGCGACGAAGCCCCGACAATGGCACTGGTCGCGCCGGACATGGAGGTCGCCGTCGCCGTCGCGGTTTCGCCAGCGCCGTCACTAGCCGAGATCGCGCCTTGCCCACCGGTAGGTGGTCGGACGGCCTGCAGTGGCGTGGGCAAGGTCGTCGACGGCCCGCGGATGTCAGCCCTCACTCGTCCACTTGCTGGTTGCACGTCGGGGAAGCCGAACATGGAGGCGAGGTCGGAGGGAACCTGGGTTAGGGGAACGAACGCATCGGCCGTGGAGGTGAGGATGGCCCGGATCGACGTCAGAACATCCGGAATCGGTGCGATCAGACCCGTTGCGAGCTCGTCGGCCATCGGGGCGACGAGTGTCTGCACCCCTGCTACCGGTGCGACGAGGCTCTGTACCCCTGCGGTCACTGCGCCGGCGGCGGGTGCCACCACCGCGTGTGCGGCCTGCGTGAGCTGGTTGGTGGTCGACGTGAGCGCTTCGGTCACCGGGGTCAGCGCGTGGGTGCCCCCGTCCTTGGCCGTGCCGGAGTCGGCTGCGGCGGCGGGAGGGGCGGTCACCGGATCATCCGTCGGTGCCTTGGGCGTCTGCCGGACGCTGAGCCCGGTGATCGGTGTGTGGTCGCGAATGGCCTCGGCCATCATGTGCGGAACAGCGGCGATCGGAGACGTCGTCTTCGATCCCGTCGAGCCGAGGATCGACTGCGGGCCCGGCAGGTGACCCGGCCCCAGCGCATTCGTGGCGCCCTGAATGGTCGCGCGCAGCTTCTTGGCGACGCCACCGAGCGGGTTGGTCTGATGTGGGCTGCCGTGGCTGGCGGGGGCAGCGCTGTCAGCGCCGGTCGTGGAGCCGGAACCGGAGTCGGCAACGGCCACGGCGCCGCTGAAGTTGACCATTAGGCCCGCCGTCAACAGGCCCACGCTCGTCGCGAAGCGCCAATGTGAACGTGTCACTTACCCTCCGCGACCGCTCTCAGGGCCGCTCGGTGCAGCCCACTCGTTTGCGCCATTGTCGCACGATTCGCCCAATCAGAGTTTCCAGTTCGGGCGGCCCATTTACCGCCCCGGATATGTCGGTTCGTTGGCTCGGTGAATTGCGGACTAATTGCCGCTCCGGCAATGGACCGGGGGACCGCATTGCCGCTCCGGCGGGGAGGGCGACGTGCATCGAGGGACGTGCTCATCCGCGGGCCGTCCCCAGGATCGCCTGAACATCGTTCATCGACCATCGCTCAGTTGAATTATGATGTCCAAGTACAGTATTCGAGTCGAATCGACTGTAATGCACTCTTGCGTAATGAATATGGACGACGAGCATCCCGCGGCGCGAATCGCCGCCCCGGAGTTGGCGTTGACGAAGTCGTTGAAAGTCAAGCCATGAAGGGTGTCTCACGTCGACCACGCGGAAGTGTCGATGCATCCGATCGGACCGATTGAGTGAGTTATCTTGCTACGTCGAAACATTTGCTCATTGGCTGATCAATCCGACGACTTCACCCGCGTCATGGAGAATTGATAATTGACGGAAAATGCTGAGCAGCAACGCCGATGGGCCAGGGCCGGCCACTGTCCACCTACCGGGATTCGTGCCACCTACCGGGATTCGTGAGTGCACCTAACGATAAATGGTCAATCAGCTTGCAGCAGACATGTTCTCGGTGAGGGAGTTGTGGCGGATGTTGTTCACGCCGCAGTGGGCCAGGTCACAAAATAGCCGTGATTCGAGTCACTTTCGCCTTGCGGCGGCATACGTTCGGCGTCCGAGTGAAATACCGAATTGACCTGCGGATACTCCACTCTGCGTGATCGTGATCCGTCCGTTATCAAACGGTGACATGCGCTCCGATGAACATGACTTCACTCGAAAACGTTTGTACGTTCCATATGTCTCCATAACCGGAGCGAACAATTTCAAAACCACGAACCTGCGTGTGAGTGGGGCCGCCTAGCCCGGGAGATGCCCGGCGCTACGGCAGCCGCCGGACCTGATGTCCGGTGTGGCATGTCTGGCCGCCCACTGTCGTGCCCGACCGAGACGGCGCGAACCACAACTCTGACGCCTGCTCAGCAGGCAATAACGCCCACGTTTACGCGGGTGTCCTTGGCGCGCGCGTGGCGAAAGGATCGAATTGAAGAACATCCGCAAGACGTTCGGGCTTGGCGCCATCGCCGGGGCATTGATCGTGGCCCCGATGGCGCTGGGTACCGGCACCGCGAACGCGGACGGTGTGAACTGGGACGCCGTCGCATCGTGCGAATCCGGCGGCAACTGGCACACCGCCACCGGGAACGGTTACTACGGTGGCCTGCAGTTCACGATGAGCACCTGGCACGCCAACGGCGGCAGCGGTTCGCCCCACGCGGCCAGCCGTGAGGAGCAGATTCGGGTCGCCCAAAACGTCCTCAAGACCCAGGGCATCGGCGCATGGCCGGTGTGCGGCAGGCGGGGCTAGCGCCCAAATCTTGATTGAAGAGCGGCCCGGGCGACACGCCCGAGGCCGCTCTTTACTTTCATCCCTTCTACCTCACCTTTCTCTGCATTCCGTCACGTCCCGATAAAGAACTTCCGTCGCTTGTGTAACGCATGAGATCGGACCCACGAATTACCGTATGACCGCGTCAATAACGCACATCTTTGCAGCGGTCCTCGTGTCAAACGGTCGGGGAAGGACCGCAACATGAAGATCGACGGCATTCTGAGAGCACTCACCAGCAGCCTGAAGCTCATCGCGGTCGCCGCCACCTTCGGCATCGTGGCGTTCGCTCTCTCGACCGGTGTGTCCTCGGGCACCGCCCACGCGGACTCGATGAACTGGGACGCCGTCGCACAGTGCGAGTCCGGTGGCAATTGGGCCGCCAACACCGGAAACGGCAACTTCGGCGGCCTTCAGTTCAAGCCGGCGACCTGGAGCTCCAACGGAGGCGTCGGGTCTCCCGCCAGCGCGTCACGGGAAGAGCAGATCCGGGTTGCCGAGAACGTCCTCGCCAGCCAGGGGCCGGGAGCATGGCCGACATGCGGTGCCCACGGCGGCACACCTGCGATCTGGAATGTCTCGTCGATTACTCCGGCGCCGGCCACGACGGGCTGCCAGGCGATGCCGACCAGGGGACTGCTCGGCTTCATCAACCCGCGGCAGATGTGCACAGCCCTGCTCGGTCCGCTCGGCACGCGCTGACGTCTGCCTACGACCGCTACTGCGGGTCCGGTAAGACGAAGGCCGATCGGCCGGCGACCGATGCCATGTGACGGGTCAGCAGCGCCTCCGGCACCATCGAGGAGGCGCGCATGGCCGCTCCGGCGAGCACCGCAGGTCGAATGTTGACGATCCGGCCAAAGAGTCTGGACTCCCTTGCCAGGGCGAGGGCCCGTGGCCGGCGAAACGCCGCGAACCGCGCGAACGCGCCAGGCAGGTCGTCGCCCGCGTCGACGAAGTGAGCCAACGTGGCGGCATCCTCCAATCCCTGACACCCGCCCTGGCCGAGGTGCGGACGCATCGGATGTGCGGCGTCTCCCACCAAGACGACCGGTCCACGCGACCACTGGCGCGCAGGCGCGCGGTCGTACAGGTCGTTGCGCAACACGTCCGTCGGATCGGTCGACGCCAGAATGTCAGGA
>NZ_JBOGDD010000502.1:0-3833 GCF_050701675.1 Mycobacterium sp.
CGCGACGACCGTGCGGCGGTTGATCGCGAACGGCAGCACGAACCCGAGGTTGTAGTCGGTGTGCTCACCGATGAGGTTGATCCGCCCCGGCGCCGCGTAGGTGATCACGTCGGTCATGTCTAGAGATCCCTCAGGCGTTCGGCGACGGCCTCGGGTGTCACGTCGCTGATGAATGCGTCCATTGCGGACTCGGAGCCGGCCAGGAACTTCAGCTTGGTGGCGCTACGCCGTACCGACATCAGCTCGACGTGGAAGTACCCCTCTCGCTGCTCGTCGGTGTCGCGGTACTGGTGAAGCGCCGAGATGTACGGCAGCGGTGTGGGATACATCCGGTCGAACCGGCGAAGTAGTTCGCGGTAGATCGACGCGAAGCCGTCCAGTTCGGCGTCGTCGAGATCGCCGAGGTTGCGCACGAACCTGTTCGGATAGAGGTGGACTTCCACCGGCCAGCGAGCGGCGAACGGCACGAACGCGGTGAACAGGTCGGTCTGCGCGACGATGCGGCTGCCGTCGGCCACCTCGTGCGCGAGGATGTCGGCGAAGAGATTTGTGCGGTTGCGGGAAGCGTGCGCGCGGGCCTCGGTGAGCATGTGCGCAGTGCGCGGCGTCAGGTAGGGATAGCCGTAGATCTGGCCGTGCGGATGCGTCAGTGTCACCCCGATCTCCTCGCCGCGGTTCTCGAAGCAGAACACCTGCTCGATGCCGGGCCTGCTCATCAGGTCTGCAGTCCGGTGGCGCCAGGCGTCGACGACGAGACGGGCGTGGGGCGCTTCGAGCTCTGCGAACGAGGCCGTATGGCTGCTCGAGAACGAAATGACCTCGCAGCGGCCGTGTCCCGGCGCGCTGATGAAGTCGGTGCCGCCGACGTCGGGGAGTCCGAAGGTACGTCCGTCGGCGCCGGACAGGCTGGGGAAGCGATTCTCGAAGACGACGACGTCGTAGTCCTCTGCGGGGACCTCGCCGTCGAGTCCCGAGGAACTCGGACAGAGCGGGCACTGGTCGGCGCTCGGCTTGTAGGTGCGGTCCTGGCGCAGCGCGGCGATGGCGACCCACTGCCCGGTCTGGCGGTCGTAGCGCAACTCCGACTGCTGTGCCCCTCGCTCGGGCAACGGTCGCCGATCGGTGACTGGTGCTGGCGCGTGCCCGGGCAGCGAGAAGAACAGCATGTCGCGGCCGTCGGCCAGGGTCCATCGCAACGGTTCCGCGGTCACGAGCTCACCGCCCGCCCA
Organism: Mycobacterium sp.; assembly: GCF_050701675.1. GTDB lineage: Bacteria > Actinomycetota > Actinomycetes > Mycobacteriales > Mycobacteriaceae > Mycobacterium. The sequence continues at coordinate 1,230 of NZ_JBOGDD010000502.1, forward strand.
CGGGCGCGATCACCAGGTCGCCGACCTGCGCGGCGACGAGTTCGCGATCGGAACCCGTCAGTCCGTCGTCGACGATCAGCGTCTGCACCTGCGAAAGGGCGGCGAAGACGCATGCGCCGACCTCGCCGTACTTGGTGTGGTCGGCCAGCACCACCAGGCGCCCGCTGATCCCGATCAGCGTCCGGTTCGTTTGCGCCTCAGCGATATTGGGCGAGGTCAGCCCGGCATCCTGGTCGAAGCCGTGCACGCCGAGATACGTGGCGTCCACCCGGAACGACGCGATTGCGGCGTCGGCCACCGGCCCGACGAGCGCATCCGATGGAGTGCGTACGCCGCCGCTGAGGTACACCAGCGGAGCGTCCGCCCCGTCCTCCCCAGGGTTCGTCAGCTCCTGAAAGATGCCGATGGAGTTGGTGACGACGGTGATCGATGACCGTGAGCGCAGGTGACGGGCAAGCTCGGTGGTGGTGGTGCCCGCACCGATCGCGATGGTCATGCCGTCCTCGACCGTCGCGGCGGCGGCAGCGGCGATGGCGGCCTTCTCTGCCCGTTGCTGGCCGGCCTTGACCGACGACCGCGGCTCCTCGCCCCGGTTGTGCCGGGCCACCGCTCCGCCGTGCACCTTGCGGAGCAGGTTCTGGGCATCGAGAGTGTCGAGGTCGCGGCGCACCGTCATCTCCGACACGGCGAGGTCGCTGGCCAGATCGGCCACGCGCACGGCACCGCCCGAGTTCAGCGTGCGCAGGATCGCGCTACGTCGTTCGGCGGCAAGCATCTCCGGTGGCACTCCCTTCGCCCGGCCAGTTCGAACATTAACAAACAATCTGGGTCGATATTGAGGGTTTCCGCCCGAAAGACTTGTTGTCTGCTGCGCGATTCTGTTAGAACATGTTAGGACAGTGGTCCAGATCACTCAATGAAGGAGTTGACGGCCAGCGATGACCACCCTCATGGCAGACAACGTCTTGCGGCTCAACGTCGGCGCCGTCGACTACGCGCTGATCGCGGTGTACTTCGTCTTCGTGCTCGGTATCGGCTACCTGGCTCGAAGTCAGATCTCGTCGAGCCTGGACTTCTTCCTGTCCGGCCGGCGACTGCCCGCCTGGGTCACGGGCATCGCGTTCGTGTCGGCGAATCTCGGCGCCGTCGAGATCATGGGCATGTCCGCCAACGGTGCCCAGATCGGTCTGGCGACCATGCACTACTACTGGATCGGCGCCGTCCCGGCGATGATCTTCCTCGGCATCGTGATGATGCCGTTCTACTACGGCTCCAAGGTCCGCAGCGTCCCCGAGTTCATGCGACGGCGCTTCGGCACCGGCGCCCACCTGGTGAACGCCATCAGCTTCGCCGTGGCGCAGGTGCTGATTGCGGGCGTCAACCTGTTCCTACTCGCGACCGTGATCAACGTGCTGCTCGGCTGGGCCACCTGGGTGTCACTTCTCGTCGCCGCCGCGATCGTTCTCACCTACACCGCGGCGGGCGGCCTGTCGGCGGCCATCTACAACGAGGTGCTGCAGTTCTTCGTCATCCTTGCGGCGCTGGTACCGCTGACCGCGTTCGGCCTCATCAAGGTCGGCGGCTGGAGCGGGCTGAAGGACAAGATCGTCGACACCACCGGTGCCGGTGGCAAGGTGACCGCGACGGTGCACGAACAGTTGACGACGTGGCCCGGTCAGGCCCTCAGCGGCTTCAGCAGCCCGGTGTGGTCGGTGATCGGCATCGTCTTCGGGCTGGGATTCGTTCTGTCCTTTGGGTATTGGACGACGAACTTCGTCGAGGTGCAGCGCGCCATGGCCTCGAATTCAATGTCGGCGGCGCGTCGCGCACCCATCATCGCGTCGTTCCCGAAGCTGCTGATCCCGTTCGTGGTCGTGGTGCCCGGCATGATCGCCGCCGCGGCGATCGGCGACATGATCCATCTGAAGACCGGTGGCGCGGGCGACGTGACGTACAACGACGCCATGCTGCTGATGATCCGCGACATCCTGCCCAACGGTCTGCTCGGCGTCGCCATCGCCGGCCTGATCGCGTCGTTCATGGCGGGCATGGCGGCGAACATCTCGGCGTTCAACAGTGTGTTCAGCTACGACATCTGGCAGCAGTACGTGGTGAAGGACCGCTCGGATGACTACTACATCGCGGTCGGTCGGTACGCGACGGTCGCCGCGACGGTGCTCGCGATCTTCACGGCGCTCATCGCCTCGGGCTACTCGAACATCATGGACTACCTGCAGACGCTGTTCGGGTTCTTCAACGCGCCCCTGTTCGCCACGTTCATCCTCGGCATGTTCTGGAAGCGGATGACTCCGACCGCCGGTTGGGTCGGCCTGGTGGCGGGCACACTCTCGGCGATCTTCGTCTTCATCCTCTCCAAGGTCGGCATCATCGACCTGCCAGGGCAGGGCATGCCGTTCGTGGCGGCCGCGGCGGCCTTCATCGTCGACATCGCGGTGAGTGTGGTGGTCAGCATGGTGACCAAGCCGAAGCCGCGCGAGGAGCTGGTCGGGTTCGTCTACTCGGAGACCGACGTCAACATCTTCGCCGACGCCGACGAAGCAGGCAGGCCGTGGTTCCAGCGGGCGGTTCCGCTCGGCGCCGTGA
>NZ_JBOGDD010000503.1:0-2652 GCF_050701675.1 Mycobacterium sp.
ATACTGGCCGCCACACTAGCGGCCCGGGTTTGTCCCACACTTCCTGTCCAATTGGACATTCGGTGGACATTTCAGATGGGATTTGGACGCGAAGTACGGGAAGTCACATCGCCGGCGTCGATCACCACCCTTGCGCACCACACCGCCACCTCACCGAAGCAGCTGTGGCTAGTGCGCCATGTTGGAGAACTGCGACAGATGTAGTTGGTGCGCAATGATAATCGTCTTCGTTGGTCCGTTGCGGTGCTTGCCGAGGGCGAGGTCCGGATCTTAGATGCAGGCACACCACCACCCCGACGACCTGGGCGTAGGGGCGGGGCTTCGGTGGTCCTGAAGATGCCACTTTCGACTACGACGGCCGAGAATCGGCTACGCCGACGAAACAGCCGCCGCAGCACGGACTATCGCGTCGGCTGAGCGCTCGATGTCGTCATCGGTCGTCGCCCAGTTCGATACTGACACTCGAAGCACGTATCGGCCGTTCCACGTTGTACCGCCGAGCCAACAGGTCCCATCGCGCTGGATGGCGGCCACCGTGGCCTTCGTGGCGTCGTCTCCGGCGGACAGCTGCACGAGCACCTGATTGAGCACGACGTCGTTGACGATCCGCGCGCCCGGTATCTCCGCCAGCCGCTGGGCCATTCGCCGAGCCTGGGCGCAGTTGCGGTCGATCAGTTCGGCCAACCCGGTTCGGCCCAGCGACCTCAGCGCCGCATAGATCGGCACGACGCGCGCGCGTCGCGAACTCTCCGGCACATAGTTGGTGCCGTCGCGCTGGCCGGGATCGGCGACGAGGTAGGGCCCGGCAAGGCTCATCGCCGCGACGTGCGCATCGGCGTCTGCGACGATCGCCATCGCGCCGTCATAGGGCACGTTCAGCCACTTGTGCGCATCCACCGCCCAGGAATCGGCCCGCTCGACGCCGGTGGTCAGGTGTTGCAGCGATGGCGCTGCCGCGGCCCACAATCCGAACGCGCCGTCAACGTGCAGCCAGGCGTCACGACCGGCACACGCGTCGGCAATCGGCTCGAATTCGTCGAAGGCGCCGGTTGCGACATTCCCGGCCTGGGCACAGACGATCGCGGGCCCGGCGCCCTGCGCAAGTGCCTCGTGAAGCGCGCCGGGGCGCATCCGGCCTTGGTCATCGGCGACGACACGGACGGCGGTGTTGCCGCCTAGCCCGAGCTGACGCAGCGCAGTGTCGATCGTCGCGTGGGCCTGTTCGCCGCAGATGATGTCCATCGGCGGTGCGCCGATGAGCCCGTCGTATTCGACATTCCAGCCGGCATTCGCGAGAACCGCGTTGCGGGCTGCCGCCAGGCACGTGGTGTTGGCGCCCTGCCCGCCGGTGACGAAACCCACACTGGCAGTGGCTGGTAGCTCGAGGGCGTCGAGCACCCACGCCGAGGTGACTTCTTCGATCGCGGCGGCCGCCGGGGACAGCGAGTGGAACGCGGCGTTCTGGTCCCACGCCGACACCAACCAGTCCGCTGCCAGCGCGGCGGGCAGCGCACCGCCGATCACGAAGCCGAAGTGACGCGGCCCCGCGGTGGCCACCAGGCCGGGCTCGGCGCCCGCCGCCAACGCGTCGATGACGGCCCTCGGATCCTCGCCCCGCTCGGGCAGCGGACCGCCGAGAGCCTCCCGCACCGCCGCCGCGTCGACGCGCGCGGCTACCGGGCGCTCATCGAGGCCGGCGAGAAACTCCCGCGCATGTTCCTGGGCAGCGGACAGGCCGGCAGTGCGATCGCGCATGGGGAAACCCTATCGGCGGCCGCCTGCTAAAGGCAGAACTGCTCGTCGACGATGCCGCATTTCCCTCCCGAGGTGAGAGCCCGGCTAGCGTTGATCTGATGACGGTGTCCGGACCGCGCGTCGCTCGGGTGTGCGCGATTGCAATGGTCGTGCTCGTCGTCGTCCTGACCTCTTCGTGCGGACATCCTGAGCAGCCAGTGCCAGACACCATGCCGACCACCACCACGTCGACCACCAGCACGCCGACCACCACCACCGACGTAGTTCCTTCAGCTGAATTCGCACCTGTCGCCCAGCTCGTGAACGAGGCGATTGCGGCACATCGGCTGCCCGGTGCAGTGGTCCAGATCGGGCACGGCGGCAACGTCGTCTTCCGCCAGGCCTTCGGCTCGCGCAAGCTCACCGGGGAACCGGGACTCGATGGGTCGCCCGCGCCCGCCGAGCCGATGACCGAGGACACCATCTTCGACCTGGCGTCGTTGACGAAGCCCCTCACGACGGCGACTGCCATCCTGCAGCTCTACGAACAAGGCAAGGTTCAGATCGACGAACCCGTGCAGACGTACCTGCCCGACTTCAACCCGGCCAACGACCCACGCCGCGCGCAGGTGACACTGCGCATGTTGCTCACGCACACCTCCGGCATAGCGGGAGATCTGAGCCTGGACGGGCCGTGGGGACTGGACCCGGCCGACAAAGCCGAAGGCATTCACCGAGCGCTCGGCGCATGGGTGGTGTTCGAGCCTGGAACAGGCTTCCACTACTCCGACATCAACTTCATCATCCTCGGCGCGCTGAGCGAGAAGATCACCGGCGATTCTTTGGATATTTACATGCAGCACAACATATTTGCACAACTTGGCATGGATGACACACACTACCTTCCCCGGGCAAAGG
>NZ_JBOGDD010000504.1:0-1897 GCF_050701675.1 Mycobacterium sp.
TGCTGATCAACACGGTGCCGGTACGGGCCCGCGCGACGGCGGACTCCACTGTCGCCGACCTCTTGAACCAGATGCAAAGTACCCACAACGACACCGTCGAGCACGAGCACCTGTCGCTCAGCGAAATCCACCACGTCGCCGGCCACGATCAACTGTTCGACACACTCTTCTTGTACGAGAGCTATCCGGTCGACGCCGGCGCGTTCGCAGGCGCCCACGAGTTGGTGATTACGGAGTTCAACAACCGCGAGCACAACCACTACCCGCTGTCGGTGATGGCCCTGCCTGGGCACGAGCTGGGCTTTCGGGTGGAGTTCGACTCCGGAGCGTTCGACGTGGCGGGCATCGAAGCGCTGTTCGAGAGGTTCCAGCGGCTGCTGGCCGCCATGATCGCCGACCCCACCCGGCGGCTCTCGTCGATCGATGTGCTCGACCCGGCTGAGCGCACGCTGCTCGACGAATGGTCCAACCGGGCAACGTTGTTCGAGCCGGCGGGCGCACCGACGTCGATTCCGCAGCGGTTCGCCGAACAAGTGGCGCGGACCCCGGAGGCGCTCGCGCTGACGTTCGCGGGCCACTCGATGAGCTACGGCGAACTCGACGAATCCGCGAACCGGTTGGCGAACCTGTTGGCCGTGCACGGTGCGGGACCGGGTGAATCCGTCGCGTTGGTGGTTCCTCGCTCGGCCGAGGCGATCGTGGCGATCTTGGCGGTGCTCAAGACCGGGGCGGCGTATCTGCCGATCGACCCGGCGGTGCCGGCGGCCCGGTTGGAGTTCATGCTCAGCGATACCGCTCCGATTGCCGTGATCACGACGGCCGAGCTCCGCTCGCGGTTGGACGGGTTCAACGTGCAGGTCGTTGACGTCGATGATCCCGCCGCTGCCATCCTCCCCTGCACCGCATTGCTGACGCCGGCCCCTGACGACATCGCCTATTCGATCTACACGTCGGGCACAACCGGAATTCCCAAGGGAGTAGCCGTCACCCACCACAACGTCACCCGGCTGTTCGACTCGCTGGAGGTGGGCTTGGAGCTGGCGCCGGGTCAGGTGTGGACGCAGTCTCATTCCCACGGCTTCGACTATTCGGTGTGGGAAATCTGGGGTGCCCTGTTGCACGGTGGGCGGCTGGTGGTGGTGCCCGAGTCGGTCGCGGGCTCGCCGCAAGACCTGCACGAGCTGCTGGTCACCGAAAACATCAGCGTGCTAAGTCAAACCCCGGCGGCGGTGGCGGCACTCGAACTACGGGGTTTGGAATCTGCGGCGCTGATGGTGGCCGGTGAGGCGTGCCCGTCCGACGTAGTGGATCGGTGGGCGCCGAGCCGGGTGATGATCAATGGCTACGGCCCGACCGAGACCACGATCTATGCCACGATCAGTGCGCCTTTGGCCGCGGGGTCGGGTGCGGTGCCGATCGGCTCGCCGGTGCCAGGGGCCGCGGTGTTCGTTCTAGATGACTGGTTGCGACCGGCGCCCCCTGGTGTGGTCGGTGAGTTGTACGTGGCTGGCCGTGGCGTGAGCCTTGGATACGTGCGCCGGGCCGGCTTGAGCGCGTCTCGGTTCGTGGCGTGCCCGTTCGGGGCGGCTGGGGGGCGGATGTATCGCACCGGGGATCTGGTGTGCTGGGGCGAGGACGGACAGCTGCGGTATCTGGGACGTGCCGATGAGCAGGTCAAGATCCGCGGCTACCGCATCGAACTAGGCGAGATCCAGGCCGCGCTGGCCGAGCTGGACGGGGTCGATCAGGCCGTGGTGATCGCCCGCGAGGACAGCCCAGGAAACAAGCGCCTCGTCGGCTATGTCACCGGCAGCGCTGATCCCGCCGAGATGCGGGCCCAACTGGCTAATCGTCTGCCCGCGTACATGATTCCGGCCGCCGTGGTGGTGCTCGACGC
>NZ_JBOGDD010000505.1:0-2865 GCF_050701675.1 Mycobacterium sp.
AGCCCGGTGCCGCCCTGGCCGAGCAGGTAGCGGTAGCGCTGGTTGGACTCCTCCGCCGTACCGAATCCCGAATACTGGCGGAACGTCCAGGTCTTGCCGCGGTAGCCGGACGCGAAGTTGCCACGCGTGAAGGGGTACTCGCCGGGCGCGGGCGGGTCTGCCGCGCGGTCGCCCGGTCCGTACACGGGCTCCAGCGGGATCCCGGAGGGGGTCTCTACCCGAGGTATGGCTTGGTCACTCATCGAGGGATAACGTACTTGCTTAAAATGAGAATGCCAATACCGCCCAGCGGAAACACATCGCGAGTTGGGCCTCCCGTGGCACGTCAGCGGCCGTATGGCCAGGCGTGCTGTTCCCCCTAACCAGGCCGGTCGAGCAATGTGCGAGCATGGCACTTGCAGAAAATGAGAATGGCCCTATCGTTCGACTACCATCGGGGTCAGAGACTTCAGGAGGACCATGAGCGAGCAGCATCCGCTTGCCGACCGCACGCTGGTGGTGTCCGGCGGTAGCCGCGGCATCGGCCTGGCAATCGCGCTCGGTGCCGCCAAGCTCGGCGCCAACGCGGTGCTTCTCGCCAAGACCAGCGAGCCACACCCGAAGCTGCCTGGCACCGTGCACACCGCGGTCGCCGCGGTGGAGGCAGCGAGCGGGAAGGGCCTCGCAGTGGTGGGGGACGTCCGCAACGAGGAGGACGTGCAGCGGGCCGTGGACGCCGCGGTCGAACGCTTCGGCGGCATCGACATCGTCGTCAACAACGCCAGCGCGATCGCGACGGAGCCGACGGAGAAGCTGTCGGCCAAGAAGTTCGACCTGATGATGGACATCAACGTGCGCGGCACGTTCCTGCTCACCAAGGCGGCTCTGCCCCACCTACGCCAGTCATCCAACGCCCACGTGGTCACCTTGGCGCCACCGCTGAACCTCAGCCCCCACTGGCTCGGCGCACACCCGACGTACACGTTGTCGAAGTACGGCATGACGCTGCTGTCGCTCGGCTGGGCAGCCGAATATGCCGACGCGGGAATCGGTTTCAGCTGCCTGTGGCCGCAGACGTACATCGCGACCTCGGCGGTGACGAACCTGGCCGACGGGGATGCCCTGGTAGCGGCTTCACGCAGTTCCGACATCATGGCCGACGCCGCGGTGGTCATCCTGACCCGGCCTGCCACCGACGCCAACGGCCAGACGTTCATCGACGCCGACGTGCTCGCCGAATCCGGTATCACCGACCTCTCCAAGTACGGCGGTGGCGACGACCCCATGTGGGACATCTTCGTGGACAAACCGTGAGCATCTCACTGCTGCTGGAGATGGCATCGTCGGGCGATCCCGACCGGACGGCCGTGGTGTCCGGCGACGTCCGACTCACTACCGAGGACTTGAGCACGCTGGCCGACGGTGGTGCAGGCGTGATCACCTCCTCGGGTGCCCGGCACGTCGCCTACGTCGGTACCGGCGGGTCGATGTTGCCGCTGCTGCTGTTCTCCGCGGCGCGCGCCGCGGTGCCCCTGACGCCGCTGAACTACCGATTGTCCACCGACGGGCTGCGCGCACTGCTCGACAGGCTGCCCGACCCGCTGGTCGTCGTCGACGACGAGTACCGCGCCGCCGTCGGCGACGGCTATCGGGTGCTGAGTTCGGCCGCGTTCGTCGACGCCGCCCGCACCGCCGAGCCGACGGCCGAGTTCGCCGACCCGGATTCGGTGGCGGTGGTGCTCTTCACCTCGGGTACCACTAGCAAGCCCAAGGCCGTCGAGCTCACCCACAACAACCTGACCAGCTACATCACCGGGACCGTCGAATTCGCCTCCGCGGACCCTGGCGACGCCGCACTGATCTGCGTGCCGCCGTATCACATCGCCGGCGTCTCAGCGGCGCTATCGAACCTCTACGCGGGCCGAAAGATGGTGTACCTGAACCACTTCGACGCCTCAGAATGGGTACGGCTGATCGGCGCCGAGAACGTCACCTCAGCCACCGTCGTGCCGACCATGCTGGATCGCATCGTCGGTGTGCTCGACTCCACCGCGGCCGCGCTGCCGTCGCTGCGCACCCTGGCCTACGGCGGCTCGAAGGTGGCACTGCCCCTGGTGCGGAAGGCGCTGTCGCTGCTGCCACGCGTCGGGTTCGTCAACGCCTACGGGCTGACCGAGACCAGCTCCACCATCGCGGTGCTCACCCCAGACGACCATCGCGCCGCGCTGGCCGCCACCGACGATGCCGCGCTGCGACGGCTCGGCTCGGTGGGCCAGCCCGTCCCGGGTATCGAGGTGCAGATCCGCGCCGACGACGGCACCGTCCTGGGCCACGGCGAGACCGGCGAACTGTTCGTCCGTGGTGAGCAGGTATCTGGCAAGTACACCGACATCGGCTCGGTCCTCGACGCCGAGGGCTGGTTTCCCACCAGGGACGTCGCCATGCTCGACGAGGAGGGCTACCTGTTCCTTGGCGGCCGATCCGACGACACGATCATCCGTGGCGGCGAGAACATCGCGCCCGCCGAGATCGAGGACGTCCTCGTCGAACACCCGCACGTGCGCGACTGCGCGGTCGTCGGCCCGGAAGACTCCGAGTGGGGCCAGATCATCGTCGCCGTCGTCGTCCCCGCGCCAGGCACCGACCCGAAGGCCGAGGATCTGCGCGCCCACGTCCGCACCCAGCTTCGCGGTTCCCGCACCCCTGACCGCGTAGTGTTCCGCGACGAACTCCCCACCAACGCCACCGGCAAGATTCTGCGCAGGCAACTCGTCGACGAGCTGACCGCCGAATCGAACACAGCCAGCAAGGAGTCAGCATGATCAAGAACGGCACCCGCCTACAGAGCCAGGTCTGCGACACCCAGGTCATCGTGGTGCGCAGCGC
>NZ_JBOGDD010000506.1:0-9628 GCF_050701675.1 Mycobacterium sp.
CCACGATCCGGCGCTCCTGGATCCAGCCGGACGGGTTGACCAGCAGCGTCATGCCCTTGTTGGCCGAGAAGCTGAGCACCAGGAAGACCCATAGCGCGTCGAGATAAACCTGCACTGCGACCAACCAGGTCGGCAAGCGGTTCTTCAACTTGCCGAGCAGCCAGCGTCCGGCGAAGGCCGCGGCGATCAGCACCCAGGTGCTCGTGCCCACCGGAAGCGTGCCCGGGTGCAGCTCCACGGCCCCAGGGGTGTTGATCGCGTCGGCTGCCCGGTAGTCCAGCGCAAGTCGCTCGAAGGCCAGCCAGTCATCCCGGAACAGCTGCCACGCCAGATAGATCGCGAAGAAGGGCACGATGACGGTGGCGAACAGGTCGATGCGTCGTGACGATCGCGCCGGGAGATCGGCCAGGACCGGGATGGCCGGGCGCAGCACCATGAACATCGCCACCAAGGAGCCCAACCGGGCCAACCCCGCCAGCGGCATGATGACCGCGGCCCACCAGTCGTTGGCATAGCCCAATCGGGCAGCCAGCTCGATTGCGCCTTGGCGCCCCAGGATGCCGAGCAGATAGCAGGCAGCCAGCTGTGGCCAGTACCGCCAGAACAAGCTCAACGGTCGAAGCAGCAGCCCCCGCACCCGGCGATAGTACTGGCCCCCGCGGTGTTGGGGGGCGTGGGTAGCGTGACGAACGAGTCAATCCGTCAAAGAGGGAGAAACGATGACAGTCGTTCTGGTCCATGGCGTGCCCGAGACCGCCGAGGTGTGGGATCCCCTGGTCGAGCAGCTTCACGACCTCGGGGAGAGCGACGTCCGCACGCTCTCCCCGCCCGGGTTCGGCGCGCCGGTGCCCGCCGGTTTCACGGCGACGATGGACGGCTACCGCGGCTGGCTCGTCGCCGAACTCGAATCGATTGGTCAACCGGTCGATCTCGTCGGGCACGACTGGGGCGGTGGCCACGCGCTGACCGTCGCGATGACGCGACCCGACCTGCTTCGTTCCTGGGTCTCCGACGTCCCTGGCGTATTCGACGCCGACTACGTCTGGCATGACCTGGCTCAACAATGGCAGACGCCCGACGTCGGTGAGACGGCCGTGGCAGAGCTCGCGGCGATGTCGACCACGGACCGTGCCGACTTCCTGACCGGTGCGGGCATGGCGGCCGCCGTCGCGAGCCGGGTGTCCGAGGGCATCGACGACGTGATGGGACAGTCGATCCTGACGCTGTACCGGTCTGCTGCGCAGCCCTTCGCCGCCACGGCGGGCCAGAATCTCGAAGCTGCCTCCGCCCGGCCGGGCCTGGCGCTGCTGCCCACCGAGGATCACTTCGTCGGCACCGACGAGCAGAAGCGGCGCGCTGCGGCCCGCAGCGGCGCCCGCGTCGAAGTCCTCGATGGCCTTGGCCATTGGTGGATGACGCAGGACCCGGCAGGCGCTGCCGGGCTTCTGGTCGACTTCTGGAAGGTCAACCGATGATCCCTGGGTTCCCTCGAACCCCTACTCGCGCTTGCGCTTCACCTGATTGAAGGGCACGCCACGGTCGGGAGCGTGCTCACGGGGGAAGCCCAGGATGCGCTCGGCGATGATGTTGCGCGCGATCTCGGTGGTACCGCCGCCGAGTGACGCGCCCTGGCGGGAGGGGTAGCGCTCACCGTAGGAGAACAAGCCCGTTCCGTCGTCGACCACTCCACCGGTGCCCGCAATGGCCAGCGCGGTGTCTATCTCGAACTGAATGGTCTCGGCATGCGTGATGCGGATGATCGAACCGGCCGCCTGCGGCAGCGAGCCGTCCAGGACGCCGTGGTAGACGTGGTCGACCAACTGTTCCTGTACGGCCCGGTGCACCAGTGCGCGGCCCGCCTGCTCGCGGATCCGCTCGTTGGCGGTCTGGCCGGTCGCCTCGAGGAGCGCGACGTAGTCAACGGGCTGGTCCGAAGCGCCCTCGGCGCCCGTCCCGCTGGCGAACTCGGAGCCGCCGCCGACCGCGCGGCGCTCGTGGAACATCTGCCGGGACGCCACTTCCCAGCCCTTGTTCACCTCGCCAACGACGGCGTCGTCGGGAAGTTCGAGGTCGTCGAAGAACTCCTCGCAGAACTCGTTGCCACCGTCGACCTGCATGATCCGGCGCATGGTGATGCCTGGGCTGTTGATCGGCACCAGGAACATCGTGAGACCTTCGTGCTTGGGGACGTTCCAGTCGGTGCGGGCCAGTAGAAGTCCGTAGTCGGCGGCGAACGCGCTGGTGCTCCAGGTCTTGGCGCCGTTGATGATCCACTTGTCGCCGCGACGGTCGGCTCGGGTGATCACGCCGGCCAGATCGGACCCGCCACTGGGCTCGCTGAGGAGTTGCACCAGGATCTCGTCACCTCGGATCGCCGCGGAGATCCGGTCGCGTTTCTGCTCGTCCGTCCCGGTGTCGAGGATGGTCGCGGCGCAGATCGTGAACGTGGGCGTGTTGAGGATGATCGGCATTTCGTAGTCGCGCGACTCGGTGTCGAACGCCCGCTGGTAGGAGATCGGCAGACCAAGACCGCCGTACTCCCGTGGAAAGCAAATCCCGGCGAACCCCCCTCGGTACAACTTCTGCTGCAGCTCGCGGGCGCGCTGCCAGGGCGCGTCCTCGCCGCGGTCGACCCCTGGCGGGTTGGCCGGGTCGATGCGCGGCATGTTCTCGGCGAGCCAGGCCCGTGCTCGCGCGGCGAACTCCGCGACCGACTCGGTCGTCGTGGTCGTCGTGGTTTCGGTCATGACGCGGACTCCAGCTCCTCGGTGAGCGCGTACACACGCAGATTGTGGTCCTCGGGTGTTCCGAACATCGAGCGGTACAGCGTGATTCGGCGCAGATACAGGTGCAGGTCGTGCTCCCAGGTCACGCCGATGCCACCGTGCAGCTGGACACACTGTTGCAGCATGCCGGGGGCGTGTTCACCGAGGTATGACTTCGCCACGCTGACCGTCAGGTCGGCGTCGTCGGCGCGGGCACCGACCGCGGCGATCGCGGCGCGGGTGGTGGCGCGGCAGGCCTCCAGCCAGATCTTCATGTCCGCGTACTTGTGCTTGAGCGCTTGATAGGACGCCAGGGGTCGGCCGAACGAGTACCGGTCCAGCGCCCACTGGACGGTGAAGCCGAACACCGCGTCGAGGATGCCGACCACCTCGGCGCACTGAAGTACCTGGGCGATCTGGCTCTGCCTGGCGATGAGCGCCGAGGTCTGCTCGGCCGATCCGACGACGGCCTCTGCGTCGATGGCGACGCCGTTGAAGGTGACTCGGGCGTAACGCTTTACGAGGTCGAGTGACTTCTGGCTCTCGATGGAGACGCCGGCCGCGTCGGCGGGTACCAGGAACTGACGGATGGCGCCCTGATATTCGGCGACGACGAGGAACAGTCCGCATTCAGCCCCCGCCTCGACGCGGTCCTTCGCACCATCGATGCGGAACCCCGTGTCGGTCTTGGTGGCCGTGACGGCGGCGACCTCGGGTGCCCACGGCCGGCCGGGCTCGTAGACGGCCCAGCTGGCGGCGAGTTCGCCGGCGACGAGCGATTCGATGGTCTTCGAATGGGTTTGAGCATTGTCGGCGTCGACCAGGCCCGCCAGCACGGTGTTCACGGGGTGCAGCGGTCCGGGCGCGACGGTCCTGCCGATCTGCTCGGCGATCAGGGCGAGATCTCCCACCCCGTCGCCGGACACACTGCCGCCGCCGAGTTCCTCGGGGACGAGCATGCTGGCCCACCCGAGTTCCGCAGCGCGTTGCCACCAACCGGCGTCGAAGGATTCACCGGCGGCGTGCAGTTCGCGAACGCGGTCGAGCGAGGCCTCCTTCTCCAGGAATGCCTGTGCGGTCGATGCGAAGAGCAGCCTCTCGGGGGACGCAACCTCACTCATGTGAGCCTCTCTGGGGGTGATGCCGCTCGAAGGAGACTGTTACCTGTCGGCCAGGACGAGCGCGGGCACGTCGGGCTTGTAGACCTTCTTGTTGGCGACCTTGAACAGGTCGACCATGTTGCCGCCCATGACCTTTCGGATGCCCTCTTCGTCGAGGCCGTGGGCCTCGAGGTCGCTGACCAGGTTGATGGGATCGGCCAGGCCCTCGGGATGCGGCCAGTCCGAGCCGAAGATGATGCGGTCGATACCGCAGAGGTCGGCCATCTGCTTGAAGTTGTCCTCCCAGAATGGCGCGACGTAGATGGCGCGCTTGAACGCCTGGATCGGATCCTCGGGGAACGAGTCGGGCATCTTCTTGAAGACGTCCTTGAATTGGTAGAACAGGTAGGGCACCCACGAGGCGCCGTTCTCGACCGACAGGATGCGCAGATCGGGGTTGCGGGTCAGGGCGCCGTGGCAGACCAGCGCCGCCATGGTGTCCTCGATGGGCCGCTTGCCCATTGCGACCATCCGGAACGACGTCGGTGCGAACGGCTTGAACTCGTCGCCGGGCTCCCAGTCGTTGAGGTAGGACGAGTACCCACTGTCAGAAGCGTGCATCGACACCGGGATGCCGGCCTTGACGCAGGCCTGCCAGAACGGGTCGAACTCCGGCACGCCCATGGAGCGGCTGCCGCGGTATCCGGGCACCGGCGCGGGCCGCACCAGGACGGTCTTGGCGCCGCGCTCGAGACACCATTCGAGTTCTTCGAGGGCGCGGTCGACATTGCCCAGATTGATGACCGGGGTGGAGAAGATGCGGTCCTCGTAGTTGAACTGCCAGGTTTCATACATCCACTGGTTCAGTGCGTGGACGATGTCGAGGATCAGGTCGGGGTCGTCCTTCAGCCGTTCCTCGACGAGGCTGGCGAGCGTCGGGAACATCAGCGTGTAGTCCAGGCCGAGCCCGTCGAGGACCTCGAGGCGCGCGGCGGGATTGCGGAAGGCGGGGATGGCCTTCATCGGCTTGCCCATCACCTCGCGGTAGGTCTTGCCGCCGCTGCCGTGGCGGAAGTAGTCCTCCTGGGCGCCCGGCTTGGCGACCACCTCGAACGTCGGGTTGGGGATGTAGTCGCTGACCTGGTTGCGGACCATGATCTTGGTCCGCCCGCGGACCTCGATGTAGTCGATGACGCCCTTGCGGTTGTCCGGCAGGAACTGGGTCAGCGCTTCCTTGGGCTCGTAGAAGTGGTTGTCGGCATCGAACACCGGATAGGACAGTTCGCGTGAGGGCATTTCCGCCTCCTGGAAGTCTGGTTATCGTCAGCGGTAATGACGTTACCACTTTGACGGCGCAGAGTGAACCAGCATGTTCTGCCACTCTCTCGATGTGATTACCTGCAGCTCAGCGGCTGTTTAGATCAGGGCTGCAGCGCGCGCAGGCAGAATTCGTAGATGTGGCGACCCTCGATGGGGACGCCGTTGAGTTCGGCGCCGAGCACGCGCAACCGCATGGCGCCGAGCGCCGATTGCATGATGAGCGTCGCGGTCGGGTCGACCTCGAGTTCGGCGGCGAATGCCCCTTCGGAGATCCCGCGGGTGATGATGTCCTTGATCAGGGCGTGCACCGGTGAGAGCACGCTGGCGTACTCGGCAGGCATCGTCTCCGCGAGGTGATCGTTGTAGAAGGTCAAGCCCCTGTTGATGCTGTTCTGCGTGGTCGACTCGGCCGGTGCGGTGATCCTGTCGAGTAGCACCTTGAGCGCCTCCGCGGCCGCCAGTCCGCTCGTCTCGTCGCGCCAGCGCAGCGTCGACTCGGTCATGATCCTGTCGACGAGGGCCAGCAGAAGCTCGTCCTTGGTGGCGAAGTGCTGGTAGAAGGATCGCAGCGAGGTCTTCGAGCGCTCGACCACCTCGAGCACGGTGAAGTCGGTGCGGCCGGTCTCGCCGAGGATGGACAGCGCCGACCGCATGAACCGACTCGCCCTGGATTCCTCGTCGACGGGGCCGGCCTCCTCTTGGCCTGCCGAGGCCCGCCCGGTTGCCTTCGCCATGAGAACGACGTTACCGGTTCGGTAGAACCAGCGGTGGGCTTGCCGCTAAGGTGACGCACCGATGGCCGAATGGTTCCTGTTCCTGCCCCAGGTGCGGCTGGAGATTCCCGACATCGTCGGTCGGGCGCGCGCGGCCGAGGCCGCCGGCTTCGACGGGATCGCGTTCATCGACCACCTCGAGCCTCCCGGTGCGCCGCATCAAGGCATTTGGGAGGCGATGACCGTCGCGACGTGGGTGGCCGCGCACACCGAGCGGCTTCGCATCGGACACCTCGTGCTGTGCGACGCGTTCCGTCAACCTGCGGTGCTGGCCAAGGAGGCCGTCACCTTGGCGGCGGCATCGGGGGACCGCTTCGAACTCGGCCTGGGTTGGGGTTCGTGGCCCCAGGAATTCGACCGGTACGGCCTCGACGACGGCGATGACCCACCCGCCCGCGTCGCGCGCCTGGGCCGCAGCATCGAATCGATCCGTCAGTACTGGGGCGAGTCCGACGCCGACGGCGTGATCCAGGAACCTCGGCCCGGCCGCCGAATTCCCCTGGTGCTTGGCGGAACTGGAAAGAAGACGATGGAGCTGGTGCGCAGGCACGCCGACTGGTGGAACGTGCCGTCTCATCAGCTCGACCGGCTGCCTGCCCTGCTGCCGTCGGTCGGCGACGTACGCGTGTCGGTGCAGCAGATGGTGGGATTCATCGCGCACGGCGCCGATCGCGCCGAGGTCACCGCCGTCAGCACCCGTCGCTTCGGGCACCTCGGCAGCGGCCTGGTGTGCGGTGACGCAGGCGAACTCGTCGATCACTTCGCGAGTCTGTCGGCTCAGGGCGTCGAGCGGTTCTACGTCTGGTTCGCCGACTTCGCCCCGCCTGCCACGCTGGCCGAGTTCGCGGAGAACGTCATCGCAAGTCGCACATGGTAATTCCACACGACGCCATTCCACACGAGAAGGACGAGACAAACATGACAACGGATTCAGATCAGGCGCACTGGACGGTCGGCGGCCTTCTCGACCTGTTCGACGTCGAACCCGACGGAGCGGACCGGTTCACCGGCCAGACCGGTTTGGCCGGCGCCGACGAGCGCCAGGTGGTGGAGGGCACCCAGGTGCTTGCCCAGGCAATCGTCGCCGCGGGCAAGCGATTTCCGGAGAAGTCGGTGCGGTCCGCCTACGCGGTATTCGCCCGCGCCGTCGTCGTCGGGCCACCGGTCGAGCTGGCCGTCGACGTGGTCTCCGAGGGGCGGTCCACCGCGACCGCGGTGATCTCGGTGACGCAGAACGGCAAGCGATGCATCACGGTGACCGTGCTCAGCGACGTGCCGTCGGCCGACGTGATCCGCCACCACCTTCCGAAGCCCGACGTGGTGGCACCGGCCGACGCGAACCACTCCGAGATGCCGATGACCGGACGCCAGCTCAGGCTCGTCGACGTGGTCGACGTCAACAGTCCCGACGAGGTCGGGCCGCCAGAGCTCTACGCGTGGTTGCACTACGACCCGATTCCCAGCCGGGATGAACTGGCCAAGGCGCTGCTCGCGTACTTCACCGGCCACCTTGGGATTTCGACGACGATGCGCGCGCACCAGGGTATCGGCACGGCGCAGGCTCACCTCACGGTGTCGACTGCGCCGATGACGATCTCGGTGAGCTTCCACGAGCCGGTCAGCTGGGACGGCTGGATCCTCTACACCCACGAGAGCACCCAGGTGGGCGCGGGGATGTCCTACGTGCGCGGTGCGGTCCACACCGAGGAGGGCGACCTTCTCGCCTCGTTCAGCCAGGACGCGCTGATCCGTCCGCTGCGCACCACCGACACCTCGATCGGTGCGCAGTCCCGCCTTTAGTCGACGGGCCTCGTCACTCGTGGAGATCCTGCGCGGAGAAGGTGTCGCACTTGTTCGGGTCGCCGGTCCGGTACCCCTCGGTGAACCAGTACTGCCTGGCATTCGACGAACCGTGGGTCCACGACTCCGGATTGACCCGGCCCGTCGAGGACTGCTGGATTCTGTCGTCGCCCACTGACGAGGCCGCGGACAGGGCGTCCTTGATGTCCTGATCGGTCAGCGGCTGCAGGAAGGTCACGTCGGTGCCCGCCTGCTTGGTGATCGCGGCATAGTGCGCCCACACACCGCCGTAGCAGTCGGCCTGCAGTTCGGTGCGCACGCTGTTGCCCTCGGCGCCGCCGGGCCCCTGCTGCGCGCGGCCGAGGGTGCCCTGCAGATCCTGCACGTGGTGGCCGAACTCGTGCGCGACGACGTACTCCTGCGCCAACGGGCCACCGCTGGAGCCGAACTGGTCGACGAGCGTCTGGAAGAAGGAGGTGTCGAAGTACGCCGTCTGGTCGACGGGGCAGTAGAACGGTCCGACGTCGGTGGTAGCGGGACCGCATCCGGTCTGGACTTGGTTGCTGAACAGTCGGACCTTGGGTCGTGTGTAGCCCTGCAGCAACTGGGACCACACCCCGTCGACGGAGTTGCCGGTCGCGACGATGCGGCACCCGAGGATGTCGTTGGCGTCCTTGCCCGTCTTGCACTGGGTCAGATCGAAGCCGGGCGCCTCGACGCCCTGCGAGTCGTACTCACTCGAACCGCCCTGCGGCAGCACCGTCCCGGGATCGACGCCGAGGAACAACGCGACCACGACGATCAGCAGCCCACCGATGCCGCCGCCGATCGCGATGCGCCCGCCACCGCCGCCGCCACCGCCGCTGCTCGACGTGGTGCTCGTGTCGATCCGCATACCTTCGTTGAAGGTCATCTGCACCCCATCCGTGGCCGGCACCGAAGGCTCGGGACGAGCCGCGTTCAGCTTCCCACACTACGATTCAGACGTGGCCGCTCAGCGGGGAACTGCGGAAGATTCGACCATCGCGCACACCGCCTACGGCCGGTTGCGAGGCACCACCGAGGGTGGCGTCAACGTGTGGCGGGGCATCGCGTACGCCGAGCAGCCCCTTGGCGAGCGACGGTTCGTGGCTCCGGTGCCGCCTGCGCCGTGGACCGGGGTTCGCGACGCCATCGAGCACGGGCCGATCCCACCGCAGGGGCGGTCCTTCGTCGGGGGTGGCCGCGACGACCCGAAGATTCGCGACGAGGCATGTCTGACGCTGACCGTGTGGTCGCCTGAACCCACGGGCCGGGCACTGCCGGTGATGGTCTGGATACCCGGCGGCGCGTTCGTCTACGGCGCCGGGCAACTCCAGCTCTACAACGGCAGTCGGCTTGCGGCCAACGGGGACGTCGTCGTCGTGAACGTCACGTATCGGCTCGGTGTCTTCGGGGGGTTCGAACTCGGCGACCTCGGGCCCGGATTCGACGACAACCTCTGTCTGCGTGACCAGGTCGCGGCTCTGCAGTGGGTGCGCGACAACATCGGCGCGTTCGGCGGCGATCCCGACCGGGTGACGGTGTTCGGTGAATCCGCAGGCGCCACATCGGTTCTGGCGCTGCTGGCCAGCCCGCTGGGCAGTGGTCTGTTCATCCGCGCGATCGCTCAGAGCCCGGCGTTGCCGCTGATCGCCGACCGAGAGACGCGCGCCCGCCAGGCCGAAGCGTTCATCGAGCGACTCGGGGTCGGTGTCGACGAGGTGAAGTCGCTACCGCAGCGACGGCTTCGGCGTGCTGCTGGTGAACTCCAGTCCGAGAGTGCCGGACGCACACCGACGCTGGCGTACGGGCTGACCCACGGCGTCGAATCGCTGCCGAGGCACCCCAT
>NZ_JBOGDD010000507.1:0-4039 GCF_050701675.1 Mycobacterium sp.
TGCCTGTACCGCGATCTGTTGTCCCTGAAGCCCCTTCGTAGGCCTCTCCGCAGCAGATCGGCGATCAACCCCTCCGCCGCCGTCGGCGCCGAGCGCGAACACCGCCCTGCACCATCCGATAGCCGCCACCGCCCGACGGCACGTATCGGTCGCTTTCCCTCGCACCCAAACCGATGAGGTCGAAAATGCCCACCAAAGACCATCCCGCCCATCCCGCCCATCCCGCCCGCACGCTTCAGACGCTCATCGCCGGGGGTGCATGATGCTCGACCTTCGCCGCATGATGCTGCTGTGCGACCTGGCCGACCTCGGCTCCGTCACCGCCGTCGCCGAGAAGCGGGAGATCACCAGTTCAGCTGTTTCGCAACAGCTCCGCGTGCTCGAGGAGGAGTCGGGAGCGATCCTGTTCCGGCGGGATGGACGAACGCTCGGCCTCACCCGTAGCGGCCAGGTCCTCGTCGAACACGTCCGTCGGGTGTTGACCGCGGTCGACGAGGCCATGAGCGCAGTCGCCGAGACCCGCGACCGGGTGTCGGGGCAGATCGCCATTGCGGCCTTCAACATGGGAATTCCCACCCTAGCCGCCCCGATGATGCAGCGACTGAGCGCGATCGAGCCGAGTCTGCGGGTGGAAGTGCAGCAGGAGACCAGCCCCGGCGCACTGCGTCTGCTGCGGCAGGGCGAGATCGACGTGGCGATCACCTGCCGTTACGACTTCATCGAGCAAGAGTCGCTGAGCGGCCTCGTCAGCGAGCCGCTGCTGTCGGAGCCACTCGTCCTGATGGCCCCCACTCAGCTGCACCGCCGGATCCAGAAGGGTGGGCTGGCGGCGCTGGCCGACGGGCCATGGGTCACGGGCCCGCGAAACTCGGGGCTGGGAGCGGCGGTGATGCGCGCTGGCGAGAAGGCGGGCTTCACACCACAGGTCAAGCACCGGCTCATAGGCGCGCAGAACATCTGCGATCTGGCTGCGACGGAGGTTGCGTCTGCGGTCGTGCCGCGGCTCTCGGTCCCGCCGAGCTTGTCCGGGCTGATCGTCCCGAACGTGGAGCTCGGGGAACGCACCATCAGCGCGGTCATTCGCGCGGGACGGCAGCGCGACCCCAATGTCGCCCTGGTCCTGCGCACGTTGCGGGCCGTCGCCGCTGACGCATTGCCCGCCGCATCCGTGAAGGAACTGAGCGTCGCATCCTGAGGCGGTCAGCTCGCCAGTTGGTGAGGAACCGAGTCCAGCGCGATGAGTTCGTCGGCGTGCACGGTCGCCTTCGCCAGGCGCACGACCCACCGGCCGGCGGCTGCGGCAGGCTCCCAGCTGACCCGGTCGCGGTGGGTGGGGACCACGACCACGGCGGCGACGGTCGGTTCCCACACCAGGATCGCGTCGTACAGGCCGGGGAAGTCGTCGACCTCGATCTCGGCCTCCGCCCGCCCGATCGGCGCCTCGGCGCCCGGAGCCGACCCCGACACCCAGGTCCAGGAGCGGACCGTGGGAGCCCAGGTGAGCAGATCGCCACGGTGCACGTCGCCAAGGACGGCATTGCGGGAACGCGTCGGCGGCAGCGCGGCCAGCACCGGGCCGAGCACTCCGTGCCATCGCAGCGTCGCGGCCAGAGCCGGATCGACTCGGCTCAGGCCGGCATCCAAAGCCGATGCCGCATCGACTGATTCGGTGACTCCGGCCGCGATTCTACGACTGGTGACGTAATCGAGGGCTTCACGCAGCGCGGCGATGTGTACGCCGTCAACGGTGGGGAGATCCGAAACCAGCGCGGCCACCGGCAGCGCAGGATCGGTCAGGATTTCGCGCAGCGCCCCTGCGGCTTCCTCGTCGACGACGCCGTAGACCGCGTCGTCACGAACTGAACTGTCCGACATGGAATCAACTCCCGCTCAACTTCTGTGGTGTGGGTACGCCCGCAGCGCGCGGGCAGGGACGCCGAAGGTCGCGCGGTGCGTGACGTCGAAGAAGGCATTGATGCCATTGCGGCGCCGCGCACCGACCGATCTGTGGTAGTCCGACCCGTCCGCGCCGTTCATGATTGCCCGGGTGTTGTTGAAGTCACGCAATTCCCTCTGCAGCGCGACGAAGTGGGTGCCGGGCTTGCCGTCGTCCACGGTGGCGAAGTCGCGCCGGTTGATGACGGGGACGTTGTCGACCCTGGCGCGGGCGGCGGCCTGCGCATGCCCGACGATGCCGTGCTCGGCGACCGTCTGCTCGTACTTCTGATAGTCGCTCGGAGCGTCGTCGGACAAGGCCGCGGCCTGGTCAGCGGTGATCGTGGGCGCGTAGAGCAGCGCAGCCTGGCCGTCGCGGTCCAGCGCCTGCCACCGCTTCACGTCCAGCTCGATGCGACTGACGTGCTGCGTGGTGCCGCCCGCGAGCGGACCTTCTTCGATCGTGATGGCAGGCTCGGGAGCCTGGTTGCCGCGGTGGACGGAATGAAAACCGAACAGCAGAGGGGAAGTTCGCGGAATTCCGAGCTCGGGAAGTGCCTCGGTCGGCAGGCCTGCTCCGACGAAACCGCGACGCACCTCCCGCGCCGTCAGGTACTCGCCCTGCGCTGACTCGGAATCCCCGAACAGGCTGTCCCTGACCTGCTCGAGGATGTCGTCGTGATCGCTCGCGACGTGGAATACCGCGTCGGCGGTGTCGATCACCGGATCTTCCCAGCGCGACATCCTCGCCGCGACGTTGATCAGACCGGCGTGCTCGGTGTGGCGATCCCACCAGCGTGGTCCCCAGCCAACCGTGGACAACAACCCGTCCCGGCCATGGCTGAAGCGGCCCTCCAGGGCAGCGAGCGTCGATTCGAGATGCCGGGCGGCGGCGTCCCCTGGTCGCCCTGTGACGTCGGCCAGGATCAGCAGATGCCGGCTCGGGGGCACGGGGCGGCCAAGCTCGTCGCGCCCGAACGTCGCCTCCCACTCGTGCTGACCGACGGCGGTTCTTCCCTCACTCACACCGGAACCGTCTGCCGGACCGGCTGCGCCTCGAAATCGGGTTCGAGAGAGGCGAATTGAGCGACGAGATCGGTGTGACCGGTGTCAGGAACGCTCAGGTTGTAGATCGCTGCGGTGCGGCCCGTCGCGGCCACCGGGTTCTCGACGGCGGTGACCACGGCAGCTGCGACGCTGGCCGTGCTCACCAGACCGTCGGCGTGCTGATCCTGGCTCAGCCGGGTCTGGTAGGACACGTCGTGGATGGTGGACAGCCACGTCGGCCGCAGGATCGTCCACGGATTGAGCCCGCCACGCAGATGGGCCTCCAGTGCGCGCAACCCCCAGGTCTGCGGCTTCGCGTTGCGGTGCGTCACGCCGTGGCCGACCAGGAAGTGCGAGACCAGCACGATGTGTAGGTCGGGGTGCTCGGCGCTGAGCCGATCGAGCACGCGGTGTCCGATCAACCGACCGGATTCCGCGCCATCGGCGGGCTGCGACATCCCGGTGGCGGCAGCCGCGGTGGGCGCCAACACCAGCGCGTCGGCTCCTGCCAGCGCGTTGGCGAGTTCGTCTCGCCCGACCCCACCGTCGGCGGGCCGCCAGTAGGCGTGGCCGTGGTCACGCGCCAGGTCAGCGGTCTGCTCGCGGGCGTTCCAGATGCCATTGACCAAGAGGAATTCGGAATGTGCTGCCTCGGCGAAGACCGGAGCGAGTTCGACGATGTTGACCACGAGATGGACTCCTCGACGGATGCGCCGAGCCCGGTGCCCGGCTTCAATTAGCTTGCGACGGTGTCCTACGGTGATCAACGCAGTCCCACTTCAGCTTTCCCGTAGCGAAAGTTCGCAGATTTACCGCTTGCGTCCCGATACGTTTCGAACGGCGGGGAATACCTGCCGCGAAGAGGAGGACAACTCGGTGGGTCGACGTCACCTGCACCTGAACGCGTTCCTGATGAGTACGGGGCACCACGAGGCGTCGTGGCGGCTGCCGGAAAGCGATCCGTTGGCTGCCACCGACGTGGCGCACTACTCGAACCTCGCCAGGATTGCCGAGCGCGGCACGTTCGACTCGCTGTTCCTCGCGGACCAGCCGCAGC
>NZ_JBOGDD010000508.1:0-11079 GCF_050701675.1 Mycobacterium sp.
GACGGGCACGTACAGCTTGCGTGTGCTCGTAGCGCAGCTGCGCCCAGGGCAGCGAGATCGCGTCGGTGTGGCCGTCGGTGAGCAGGCCGGCGACGACGTCGAGCGCCTGGCGCATAGTCCGCCGGCTGCCGGGCGCGAGACGGGCGAGGTAGACGGCCACGGGGTGGGTGCCGTGCTCGGGCGCGGGGATGACCTCGACGGCCGCGTCCTGGCTGTCTGCCTGGCGCTCGTCGAGGCCTCGGACGGCGGGCACAGCGGTATCGAGAACACGCATTCTCATTACCGGCACAAAGGTGCGAACCGCGTGCCGGAACCGCCCGCCACGGTGACGGCCGACAGGCGATGTGCATTGCGCCCAAGCTGTGGCGCCCCGGCACGCCGTCCTGCCGGTCGAACTCACTCCGCGGGCTAACCAGGAGTCATCGCACGCTTGATTCCCGGCACCAGGGAGAGCGAGGCGCACGGGGCCTTGAGGCCCTGCAGGTGCCGGTAGGCCCGCAGCATCAGTTCCGGCAGCTGAGTGTCGACAGCGGCGGACAGGTCGTCCGCCTGCCGAGGCTCGCCCAAGAAGGCGAACAGGTTGGCGACGGCCTCGACGGTGCCTTCCGGCGTTCTAAGATCGGCAGCAAGTAGGCCGCGTATCAGGTACGTGCACCCGCCATCGCCATCTGTCGAAGCCACCGCCGCCTGCGAGTTCGGCGTGACCGCCACCTCGGGGAGTGTGCGCGCGACCGCGAGTGCACCAGCCCGATCACCAGCGAGCCAGCGCGCCAGCGCCAGATTCTGCTTGGATCCCGTGTCCGGATTGAGGTCGTTGGCAGATTGCATCTCCACCAAGGCCTTCCGCGGCTCGTTCAACATCCAGTAGGCGAAACCGAGATTGGCGAGCAGGTTGGCGAATTGCACCGGCTCCGCGAGCATCTTCTGCGTCTCGAACGCCCACGCCTTTCCGGCTTCGCCCACCTCCACTGCCTCGGCAGGCTGGCCGAGCACGATCAACGACGCAACCCAGTTGCCATAGCTGGTGGTATTGGGGGCCTGCCCCACAATCGTGCGGTAGATGGCGACCGCCTGCTCGGACTCGCCGAGGTAAAAGTGCAGGTTGGCCAGGTTATTCTCTGCGCTCCGCCTGAGCAGCGGCGTAGCGCGCGGATCGGATGATTCTGATACCCGGCGGTACAACGCCAACGCTTCATCCCGGCGTTGATGCCAGAGGCTCGGGTCCGCTCCCACCGTGCCGTCGGTCGCGAAGAGAGCCTGGGCGTACATCGACTCGGATTCCGCCGCCGCATGCATGCGCAGCGGGTGCGACTCCCACTCGGTGTCGTCGATGTTGGTCGTCAGGGCGCGCAGGAAGAATCGCGGCATGGTCGTCGTCGCCGGTCGGTTCTCGAAGTTCCATGTCCGGCGCTCCACAAATACGCGCGCCACCAGCTCCATCCGCTCGGCATGGATGCGATCCCGCTCCTGCATGCGCTTGATCTCTGCACGGACAACTTCGTGATCGTCGGACTCGCCGCCCAGGAGTCGGGCGACGAACGTCACGTAGTGTGGTGGTGCAGTGCAGGTCGTGAACACGAGGATCGCGACACACGTACCCGCTGCGCCGATGCTAAAGGCAAGCAGCCAGTCCCGCCGCTGCAGGAAGCGGTTTCGCAACCACGAGAGGTAAGCCCTCGGAGCCTCCGTGACACTCTTGCCGGTGAGTACGGCATAAGCGTAGGACGCGATCAGCACGAGCAGCGGTGGCACCGCAATGCGAATCGATGCCAGGTAGGCCCAGGCGTCGATGAAGTAGTCCTCGGTCTGGTGCCGGTAGAGGAGCAGGAGGCAGATCCCCAGCACTGCAACCGCGAGTAGCGCGAGCACCTGAAGCGCGGCGAGCGTCCAGTCCAGGTTCCCGCGCTTCAAACGATCGACGGCTTCCCTAATCATCGCGCACTACTGTCGTTGGCAATGGAAGCGACCTCTGAGGTGGCTTGGTCACCATCGATCGGACCCTGAACTGACGCAGCGTCCGCTCGTCGGGGTTCAGGAACCCCTTCAGTTGGCGCAGCTGGGCCATGTCCTTCCGAAGCAGCGTGATCTCGCCCGGCGGTCTCAGCGCATGCGCGACGAGCCCGCCCGCGTCATGGCTGCCGACGAAATGCGCCCACTGGCAGCCGGCGAACCCGATGGTGTACACGCGGTGGCCGTCCGGTGTCCGGTGCGTCGCCGCTGTCATGATCGCCTCGCGGACCACTGCACCGTCCAGTTCGAGCAGCAGTGCGCAGAGGGGGTAGCGCCGTTGCGGGCCGGGGTCCTGATCGAGAAGCATGCTGCGGATGGTCTCCTCATGCCGGGCTCCGAGCTGGACCGCCTGGAACTGCTTGAGCGATGACACGCTCGCGCGCCAGAGGACCGAGAGGTGGAACAAGCGGAAGCGGACGTAGTCGAGCCCGGTGACGATGATGACCTGGTCGGGCGCGTGCTGCGGACACTTGCCCTCGGTGAACCACGCCCGCAGGAACGGCTTCTCGTACTCGTCGTTCAGGAATCGCTCGCAGTCCTGGCAGAGCAGCGGCTCGCGAAAGCCTTTCTGCACCTTGCTGTCAGGCGCACCCAGGTTCATCTGCAACGCCTTGCGCCGCTCGTCGTAGAGCGGCGCGTAGCAGAACTCGGGGATGATGTGGGACCCGCAGAGCGGCCGTTCCCGCTGACACAGCCGGCACGTCCCGCGCTTCATCCAGCGCTTTCTTCGACTACGCGACCGGCCCTGAGTACCCTCGCGAGGGTGCAGGTATCACTTGTGTACGGCAATCCACCCCTCACCGTTGTCGTCGTCGGGTGGCAGGAGTCCAACATGCCCGCGTGTCACCGCCACCGCAGCAAACGCACAGATCACCGCATCGAGCGCATCGGCATCTGCTCGCACCACCGAATCGTGTGCGCCAAGATCGATCATCGTCGACAAGAACTTCACGATGGCTTCCCGCGCCGCGTCGGCCGGCGGGGTGCTGTCGTTGTAGCCTTGGAATGGCAAATCGCGTTCTCCGCGGGTAGCGCGCCAGTGGCAGAGCTGACCGGCTGGGAATGCCTCGACAAGAAGCCCTTCGGTGGAGCGCTGCCAGGGCCAGATCGGCCTCGCCGCCTCGGCGAGGAGCGTAAGGCAGGCGGCCGTCATCGGCGCGCCGCCACGGGAACCCGCCCACATCGTGGAGCGGACGTTCACCTTCCGTTTGAGCCACACATCTTCGGTCTGCCGAAGTGGTTTCTTCGGATCGAGGGGCGGCGTGACGCCAGAGACAGCCTCCACGAACTCGGCGCCGCGGCAGAAGTAACGCTGACCTCGCGCAAGGCCATCGGCATGCTGGAGCAGTTGGGGATGCCCGCCTGCCGGCAAGAACTGTGCAGGTACGGAGAACGGCGCGTCGATCGCAGCTGCGGAAAATTCGCCGGTTCGCAGCGTAGCCGCAAGGCGAGAGAAGGGGGTACTGACGGTTGGATCGCCGATGCTCTGAACGCGCCCGAGCGAACGCAGGGTGAGCCCACGCTCCGCTTCACGGACATCCGCAACCCACACGTTGCTACGACCGCACCGCGGCCTCCACATGCTATTGTCCCCGCTGAAATCAATCCCCAACCATCGCGTCATCGAGCCGCCTCGTCGGGGGCACGGTAACCGCCCTCCCGAGCGAACCGCCCGAGAATGCCACGCACGATCACATCCAGCTGACTTCCTTCCTGGTAGTCAGCTGGCGCAACGAATCGTACCCGATCCTCCGCGATCAGGCGGTAGATGCTCTTCTGGGACTTGCCCGGCTGCCAGCGCTCTGGGTCGAACACCGCGATCGCTTGGCCGCCCTGCAGATGCACCATCTTCATGGACGGGATGTCCGTGTCGCCGTCACCGATGAAGATGAACCGTGAGAACGGCAGCGGCCGCTCGTCCATCGGGATCCAGCGGTTCACAGGCTCGTTCTCCCAGCTGTTCAAGACGCCCTTGTTGATGCGGAACAGGAACTGCGTCTTGTTCGTATAGTTCACCGCAACCGCTGGCCAGACGGCGTGACCGTCGGCGTCGTAGATGAACGTGGACGCGAAGACCTTCTTGAACTTCCCGAAGATCGTGCAGCCCCTGATCATCTCCAAGATCCCGGACGACACGACGTAGTGCTCCAAAGACAGCCCGCGCTCGGCCGCGTACGTGTCGATGCGGTCGAACCACTCCGGAACGCCCTCGAACAACGGCGTCTTCGCGCCGTGCGACCGCAGGAAGTCGCGCGTGATCGGCACCTGGCGCTGTTCCGACCGCTCGACCATGAGGCGCATGTACGTGAGGATCTCGTCAGCATCGTGCTCCTCGGCCTGACGCTTCACCTCGGCCCAGAACTCCTTCGGCTTCATGCCCAACTCGGGGATGAACGTGTGCTCCGGGATGTTTCCGCGCGCCAGGGTTCCGTCGAAGTCGTAGACGATTGCCGTCCTGAGCCCGCTGCCGGCACGTTGATCGCGCGTCATGGGCTCAGTCCTCCGTGAGCAAGTGCTTCCAGGCCGCGAAGACCTGCCAGTGTCGCGCACGAGGGGGTCGCGATGCGCAGCACGCCTTCGGCACGACCAGATCGGTGATGTTGCTGTCCGGCACGCGACAGCGATGGCCGGCACGCCCCGCCGGCCCAAACGTGGCGGTGCGAAGACATCGAGCTGCACGACGCGCTCGGAGCTGACCGCCTGACGACAGCGGGCAGAGTATGAACCCGACGGACTCGGTCGATCAGCCGGTGGTAGTCCTCCACCTGCTGGATCACCGACCCGACGTTCGTCTTCTGGTTCTGCCGCCTCCTCAACCGCTTGTTGACGCTGTCGTTCCGCTCCTCGACCAGCCACCGGTCGAGCGCCCGCTGCAGCTGCATCGCGGCGTCGAGGCACGCCACCAGCGCCCAACACTCGGATCCCGTCTGCACCGTGCGCAGCGCTATCCGCAGGTCGTGGATGTGTTGCGGCACCTGGCGTCGCAGCTGTCCGAGGCAGCGGCGCGCTGCGCGGTCACCAGCTCGGAGATCGAACGTCGTCAGGTCGACGTCCTCGAAGATCGCCTGCAGCGTCGCTGACGGGATGATGGCCACCAGTCGGTCCGCCTGCGGGAGGAGCGGCACGCCGGCCGCCAACTTCTCGCCCGCTGACGCGCCGATCACCGGCGTCAGCTCGCGCATCCAGAAGCGCTCGACCACCTGGTGCTCGGCGCCGTACGTAGCGCGCACCAGCGACGGGTCACGCGGATCTGGCGATGTTGTGCGTGTACGATCGTTGGAACCACTCGCCGTGGCCGTCGGCATCGTGGCCGGCGACGAGATGTTCGAGACCGTGGCCACCATCCTCGACGACTGCTGCAGCGCCTGGAACTGGCTGATCGCGTCGTCCAACCACCGGCCATACGGCTGCGGGAACTTGGCCGTGTAGAGCTGCGTGACCTCGGGCTTCCGCAGATCGCTGAGGAAGCGGATTCCCGCCTGGCGCAAGGCCTTGGTGCGTACCCGGCGCTCCCACCGCCGGAAGACGAGATCGTCTTCCACCTTGGTGTAGCCCACGAACACCGAGGCACCGCTCTTGAGCGAGCCCCAGCGGTACCGGGCCTCGTACGGAACGTCCTCGATGCTGGCCTTGCGCGCGTAGGGCACGTGCACGTGCGGCGCGACCTCGTCCAGCCGGCCGTAGTACAGCGGCCAGTCCCAGACCTGCTCGGTGAGCGACACCTCGAACAGCTGGCCCAGGTCGATCTGCAGGATGTGACGCCACCGGAGCTGGGTGACGACGACGTCGGCGAGGGCGCGCAGGAGCCGGTCGACGAAGTCGAGATCCAGCGGCGTGTGGATCGACGGGTAGACGCGCACCTGCAGCAGCGGCTTGCTCGGGTCGCTCGGGCCGTAGCGGATGTGCAGCCGCGGCAGGAGATGAGCGAGATGGCGTGGGGGACGGCACCGGATCACGGAGCCGTACCACCAGTAAAAGCGCCGGCCGTCGCTGGGGCCGACGGGCATGTTCTGGGACAGACGGAGGTCGTGCCGGTACCCGAGACGGTCGAGCACGTCGACGATCGGCTCGAAGAGCTGGGCGTGCGGGTCCGGCATCTCGCAGGCCCACACGCGGGTGCGGAACCAGACTGCGTCGAAGCCGAAGCGGGCGTTGGGGATGGTGCGGAGGAAGGCCGGGTGGGGGCGGGGCAGACGGGTACCTGGTGTACCACTTGTCGTACTAAGAGTGCGGGCTGAGCCTAGGGCCGATGGCCCAGCTGAGCCCGAACTAGCGACCCAAGGAAATCCGGCAGGTTGCGACACGTTGGCAGGCTCGGCGACCGGCACCCTCTGCGCCGAATGCTTGTCACCGCGGCTCCAGACCGCAGCCGATCCGCGACCTCGATTGCCGACCACATTGAGGCCGGCGGCGATGAACGCTCGGTTGATGGAGCGCTCACCATATCCAAGGCGCCGCACTCGATCCGCGACCTCGCGCCGCAGGAGTGGGCCGGCGCTGGGCCAGATCTGGTACAGCTCAGCCAGCTCGTCCCGTGGATCGACTGCTACATCACCGCCCAACATCACCATCACTCCATCGACCGCGCTGATCATCCACCTGAAGGCCGGCCCAGGGCAAGGGGCTTGGTGCAGTGCGGCCGTCGGTCAGCGCAGCCCAGTCGCCGGTGCGGGCACCACGAAGGAGCCAGAGGATGCATCTGTCGCGAGTTGGTACGGTTCCTAACTCGACGACAGCCTGGAGACGACCTGAGACCGCAGTCCGCGGGATCGATGCGTTGGAACGGCTCCTATCGCTTCACATGCCCCGCGGCGGTGGCGTGGCAAATCCGTGCGGACTTGAACGGCCGATTCAAGCGCAGCGCGCGGAAGAGGCAGTAGCCGAAGCAGGTCGGTCGGGGCGCTGCCCCACTCGTCAGTGGGACGTTCGCTCTGCACAGCCGCGATGCGCGGTGATGAACGCTTCCGACTGCCGCGCCATCTCGTCGCGCTCCGTGTTGGCGACGTCGACGGTGAGCTGCCGGCCGCACGCGCACGTGATCGTCGACGTCATCGGTGACACTCCCGGATCGTGGGCGAGAGCACGGGCCATGCAGGACTCGTGCACCGTGAAGAACAGCTCCAGCATCGCCCGCTGGATGTCGGTGGAGATCGAGGCGTTCACCTCGATCGCGGCGCCGCATCCACACCGAACAACGATGGTGTAGGCCGGCTTTGCCGCTGGTTCTGATCGAGCCGGTTGGCTTGCCTGCGATGGCCAGTCCCGCCTCGTCGGCGCGTACGGCTCCTCACCGGCGGCTCTGGCAACGATGCTGGCGGCGGTCGAAGTGAGCGGGTGGATGACGCCGGCGTACACCATGCGAATGACTGGGATCGTCACGAGCAAGGTCAGCAGGCCAACCAGCGCCAGCAGGAGCTGGCCGTGTGCCAGCAGCCCTACGATGAGCGCGCCACCGAGCAGCGCCGCACCCAATGTGCCCGCGCGAAGGTCTCCGCGAAGGTCGTCGCTGTCGTTGAGCTGCATGGCCGACTGCGAGGTCACCCCTGCTTGCGCGGGCCGGGACGCTTCTGGGCGGCGGACGACTTGAATACGCTGCCGGCGGACTTCTTCGTGAGGATCACGGTCGGCTTGAACGGATTCGTCTTTTTGCTTGCCATCACAGGTATGCCCGAGGCTAGCGAGACTAGCGCTTCCCAAGCAGCACTTGGACCCGGTCAGGCGAGACGTGCACGCTCACGATGTCGAGCGCTCCATCTCCGTCCAGGTCGGCGACGGCGATCTCACTTGACTCCATGCCCACCCATCGACCTGGACCGAAGACACCCTGACCGAGGCCGAGAAGGACCGAGAGGTGCCCGACGCCGCCGACCACAGCATCGGGAACGCCATCGCCGTTGACGTCTCCGACTGCAGCCGCGAAAGGCATGTAAACCTGGTAAGTCCCGGCCGGCTCGAAGTCTCCTGTCCCGTCGCCGATGAGAACGGCGAGCGAGTTGGCGCCTGCACTGGTGGCGATGACGTCCAGTATCTGGTCGCCGTTGAGGTCGGCGATTGCCACATCTGAGGTGTGCGAACCCACTGCGTACGTGCGCTGCCGCTGAAACGTGCCGGTGCCGAGCCCGAGCAGGAGGGAGACATCCCCGCTCTCTCTGTTCGCCGTCACCACGTCGAGACGACCGTCGAAGTTAATGTCTGCGACAGCGAGTCGACTGGGACCATTCCCAGCCGGCGCGTTAAGCGGCAGTTGGAGAGCCCCGCCACCCACTCCACGGAAGACTGACAGGCTGTCTGCAATACCGTTGGTCGCCAGCACATCCTGGAAACCGTCGCCGTCGAGATCAGCCGCAGCAAGCCGACCGATGCCTGGTTGGAAGATCGGGCTTTCTACCCGCGATTCGCCGCTGAATGCGCCTCCACCCTGTCCGTAGATGGTGATCACCCAGTCAGTCCCGAGTGCGTTGGTCTCACTCGTGACCAGGTCGACCACGCCGTCATCATCCATGTCCGCCACGGCAAGCGTGTCCGTTGTGTGGTACCGCGATCCAGCAGGCAGCGTTTCGGCGCCTTGAAGAGACCCGTCGCCAACGCCCCGCAGCAGGAACACGTGGGTGGAGGCCCCAACAAGAACGTCGGGGACGCCATCTCCTGTGGCGTCCGTCACCACGAGCTGCCGGCCCAGGTCTGGCAACGAGTATGTCGCAGGAGACGCGAGGGCGAGCACGGTCGAGATGACCGTCGGCGTTGCGGTCGAGGTATGTGTCGGAGGTGCGGTCGCCGTCGGCGACGGCGAGTCAGTTGCCGTCCCGCTCGCCATCGGTGTCGGAGCCGCCGTGTCGACCGGTACTGCCGTCGCCGTCGGCGGGATCGTGTCGACTGGGGTCGTGGTGGGAGACGAGATCAGTGACTCGGTGGGCGTGAGCACCACTGGGCACCCGACCAGCGCGGCGCTGACCGCTCGCAGCAGGTCGGCCACCGTCACGTGCCCCGAGGCCCTCGCATCAAGTGCCGGGCAGGCGGTCACCGGTGTGCCTCCAAGCACGATGTTCACCCCCATCAGCAGCTCGTTGATCGTGACCTTGCCGGTCCCGTTGCAGTCGCCCACGCAAATCGGTTGGGCCGCGGCTGCGGTCACGAAGAGCACGAGGATCATGCCGGCGATCGCGGCGAAGCCAGGACGCCGCACATGGCCGCTTGGTCGAGGAACAGTGAGCGCAGCACGATGGGGAACAGGCACCGGACGTCCTCCTCCACCACGTGGCTGAGCAGGCGCCATGCCAGCCTATCCCCCATCGGCCGATCTATCTGCGCTTCGTGATGGTACCGGCGAAACCGCTACACACAATTGTGTATGGCGCTTTTATGGCGCCTCTCCCACCATCCGCCGTTCATCATGCGGCGGCGGAAATTCTCAATCGTCTTCGGCGAGATTGTCCGACAGCATCGCAATGCGCTGGACCTCTCCCAAGAGGCGCTGGCCGAACGGGCGTCTGTGCACGCGAATCATGTCGGCCTCGTCGAGCGTGGCGAGCGCGCTCCATCGATCGACATTGCCCAGCGGATCGCCGCCGCGTTGGGGCTATCGCTGTCCGCGCTGGTGGCCGAGGTCGAGCGGCGCTGGGAGCGGTCCCGGTCGAGGTAGAGTGAGAACGTTCGGGGCTGTTCATCCTTGCAGCAAGGCCGGCCACGCCCGTCGGCCCCACTCATTCGGGCAGTCGGAGCGGCGTTGGGCGGTTGCAAAATAGCGCGCCGCAGCGGCTGCCGGGTGGCCGGTAGCCACCTCGGGTTGATGCCAGCCTGGCGCTTCCTCGGGTGGTACGGCTCCGAATACGGCGCACCGCCGCTGCCCGCCATCGCCAGCGGCCGACAGGGAGCGCTGCATCGCCACCCGACAACGCGGTCGCCAAT
This sequence comes from Mycobacterium sp., assembly GCF_050701675.1. Taxonomy (GTDB): domain Bacteria; phylum Actinomycetota; class Actinomycetes; order Mycobacteriales; family Mycobacteriaceae; genus Mycobacterium. The sequence goes on from NZ_JBOGDD010000508.1 coordinate 9,916, forward strand.
TCAAGGTCAGGCTCACGGCGTGCTGACGCCTGGCGGATACGGGCCGCGCATCACTCCGTGGCAGCCGTGGCGCTGGTGCACCCGCTGCGCTAGGAGCACACGCGGAGGCCCGATATGAGCGAGACCACCGCCCGCGACCGAACCCGTGGCCAGCTCGACGCCGAACACGCGGAGACGCTGGCCGAGACGATGGCCGAGCTGCTGATTGCGATCGAGAACGTACACAAGGATCTGGCCGCGATCCGCGAGGCGCAGGAACGCTGCGCTGAGGCCATGCGGTTGCACGGTGGTCAACTCGATGCCTTGACGGCGGCGATCGAGCGCCTGGGCGGGATGCTGGTGCGGGCCGCTGGCGGCAGTGATCGGCTATCGTCGTAGGTGCCGAATGCCTGGCGCGGTCCTGATCCTCGTAGGCGTCGCGCTGATCCTCGGTCGACGCGCACTTGCTCGCCTGGTTGCCGCCGATCAGCGCAACTTCAGCCTTTCACGTTGACGGCACCACGACGACCACGGCCAGGGGCTGTGCGTCGTCGGTACAACAACAGCGGCCAGGCGCGAAATCACGTAGTCGGTGAGCCCGACGTCGTTGCCGCCTGGCGTTCGCCAGGCAACATGTTCGTCAATTGAGTCATCTCGGCGGCAAGTTCGCGCGCCTCATCGGCGCGACCTGTCTCAACGAGGAAGCGCTCCATCTTTGCAGACGCACCCTGTAGTTGCTCAGCTCGCTGCTCCGCGAACTGAACCGCCCTGGCAAATCCCTCGTGGTCACCGCGGGCGACGATGCCGACAACAGCCATGGTCGCGTCGATCAGGTCGTTGACGGCGCCGAAGAGTCGAGTGAGTGTGCGCGTCTCCACGGCATCGCGAGTGTACCGGCCGTGCTTCAGCCGGTTCGTGTTGCCGAGCTGCCCGCCGCTGCCCTTGGCGCCGCCATGCATGCGGCAACGACGTTTGCCGCGGACGATCAACCCCAGGCAGGGGCGACCGCTGCGCGTCTTCGCGCCACACTTCAGTAGCGTTGCCCAGGTCCGCTGGTGAACGGAAAGATGTGCTTGGGCTTGATCATCTGCTTCCACCGCCTCCACCGCTCCCTCCTCCTGCCGGCCGTTTTGGCGACCCGGCCGCCGCGATTCCGTCACTCGCTGGTTCCGAACTGCACAATAG
>NZ_JBOGDD010000509.1:0-2136 GCF_050701675.1 Mycobacterium sp.
TATTGCCCGCCACACCGATACGACCCCTGTCGAGCAATAGGCGCAAACCGACGTCTGCTCGCCGCGGCGGTGTTGACGACCCGTTAAGACTGGCGATTGGCGGGGGTGTGCGCTAGCCGCTGCAGCACCCGGTTGTTGGCTCCAGAGCCCCTCAATCAACAAGATGGTCGCTTCAAAGCTCAGGAGCAGCCGTTCCGTCGGTCTCTGCGCAGAGAATTGCCGCTAGCCCTTGAACACTCCGCTGACAATGCGAGCGCTGGTGAATGCGGCGAACATCTCATCACCGGGTAGTTCAAAACCGTTGGCGGCGTACGCCTTTTCGAGCGACTGCGACACCACCTGCCAGCCACACGTCGTCAGGTAATCGACGACGGGACTGCGCCGGCCGTGGTAAACGAGTTCGGATAGCTCCGTATCGAAGCCGAACCGGCGGAAGCCGTCCGTCACGCCCCGGGACCGATCGTCGGAGAAGGCCGAAGCATCGGGAAGGTACTCGGTGGCCAGATAGCTGCCCGGTGCGCTGAGTCGGGTGATGTTGTCGAACAATTGGTCCTGGGCCGACATCGCCACCCACGGCAGGCACCAGAGGCTCTGCATACGGGTCGTCGATCAGCGGATCCGGACCTCGTGACGCGGCTGGTGTTATGCCAGTACACCCAGCCCAGAGTGGCAAGCTCGACGTCTTCGACGGTCTTCCAGGGGCCGGTGCCTCCACGGATACCTCGCCGACATCCCACCCACCGAATTCGAAGCCGCGTTCTGCGATGCACAAAGGACCGACCAACCCCTGGTCGACATCCAATAAACGAGCCTCCGGGAAAGCCAGGGCGATTCATCACCCACAACCTGGCGCACGAAACGGAGCGCATGTGGCGCAGCTTCGCGGAGCCCCCAATGGGGTATGAGCCTTGGCATGGATCAAGGACAGACTCCTCTGCTCGATGCGCTGTTGGACTACCGCCGATCAGGTCGTTATGGATTCACTCCGCCGGGCCATCGTCAGGGGCGAGGCACTGACGCCCGCGTGCTGGACGTCCTAGGCCTCGAACCGTTCCGCGATGACGTGCTGGCCAGCGGCGGGCTCGACGACCGGCGAATGAGCAACGGGTATTTGCGGCGGGCGGAGGACCTGATGGCCGACGCTGTCGGCGCCGACGTGGCGTGGTTTTCGACGTGCGGGAGTTCATTGTCGGTCAAGGCGGCGATGATGGCCGTTGCCGGTGGGGACGGCGGCCTGCTCCTGGGCCGTGACAGTCACAAGTCAATCGTCGCCGGGCTCGTCTTCTCTGGACTACAAGCTCGATGGATCACCCCGCGTTGGGACGCCGAGCATCACTTTTCGCACCCTCCGTCACCTCAACAGGTTGCCGAGGCGTGGGATCGGCATCCGGATGCGTCCGGCGCGTTGATCGTGAGCCCGAGCCCGTACGGCACCTGTGCGGATTTACATGGAATCGCCGACGTGTGCCACGCGCGCGGGAAACCGCTCATCGTCGATGAGGCGTGGGGCGCGCATCTGCCCTTTCATGACGACCTGCCTACGTGGGCAATGGATGCGGGGGCCGACGTATGCGTCGTGAGCGTGCACAAGATGGGCGCGGGGTTCGAGCAGGGATCAGTGTTCCACCTGCAGGGTGACTTGGTGGATCAGGACCGCTTGTCGGCGTGCGCAGACCTCTTGATGACCACCAGCCCGAACGTTCTGGTGTACTCGGCGATCGACGGGTGGCGCCGTCAGATGGTGGAGCGCGGCAGGGATCTGCTCGGCGGCACGCTCGAGTTGGCGCACGGTCTGCGCACTGACATCGAGCGGATCGACGGCCTTGAGGTACTCGACGACGAGTTGCTGGGGGTGCAGGCCTCTCACGATCTGGACCGCATGCAGGTGCTGATCGACGTGTCGGGGACGGGAACGTCTGGCTACCAAGCAGCGGATTGGCTTCGACAGCACCAGCAGGTCGACGTCGGTATGAGCGATCACCGCCGCATCCTTGCCACGCTGTCCTTCGCCGACGACGCCGACAGCGCGCAGCGGCTCCTCGACGCGCTGCTTGCATGGCGGCATGCCGCCGCTGATTTCGCTGCGCCGCAACCAATTCGATTACCTGATCCCGCGGAGTTGCAACTGAGTACCGT
>NZ_JBOGDD010000510.1:0-25146 GCF_050701675.1 Mycobacterium sp.
GGCGAGCACCTCACCGCTGCCCTCCGTCGCCGCATGCCGATGCGCGGCCAACACGATCCGGGTGGCGCCCCCGTGCGCGACGGCGTTGCGCACCAGGTTGTCGACCGCGAGTCGCAGTCCACCGGACCAACCCCAGATCGTGCCGATGGCCTCGTCGCTCTGTACGACGATCTCGATGTCGCCGACCCGGCCGTTCTCGCGGGCCACCCGGTCAAGCATGTCCGTCACGTCGATCAGTTCGCGGTCCTCCGCCTGCGCGAGCTGTCCCGACGCGAGCTGCCCGAGTGCGGTGATGATGGCCTCCACCCGGCGCTGGGCGCGCGCGAGGTCGCCGACCACCTCGTCGCGCTCGTCGGCGGGCAAGTCATGGATGCGCAAAGTGTCGAGGTCGGCCCTCATCGCAGTCAGCGGAGTCCGGAGCTCGTGCGCGGCGTTGGCGGCGAAGTCCTGCGCGGCCTGAAGCGAATTCGTGGTCGCCAGCTGCGCCGCGGCGAGGCGGGCGAGCATGCCTGCCATCGCGTCCGACAGCTCCTCGGCCTCCCTGGCACCCCGCACGGCCGTCATCTGCTCGCTGCCCTTGCCGAGGCGCATCGTCTGTTCGGTGAGCCGCCGCAGCGGCCGGATCGCCGGACCCGCCAGCATCCAGCCCAGCCCGCCTGCCATGAGCACCGTCACGACGCCGACCACCGTGTACAGCGGGATCCTGGCGCGGTTCAGCAAGATGCTGTCGGCCCGGATGCCCACCGACATCAGCACCCCACCCTGCTGGTCGACGGGGATGGTGCGCACCCGGTACTCGATGCCGTTGACCGCGACGGTCTCGCTGCCCGGCGGCAACTGCGGCAGCTGAAAGCCGCGCTGGAAGACCACCTGGCCCGAGGAACGCGACCGGCCGGTCTGGAGTACGCCGTTGGTTTGGTCGTAGACGCTGGCGTCGACGATCGAGTCCAGCCGACGGTCGAGCTGCGCTGCGTCGTTGTTGGCCAACACCAACGACGTCAGCACCGTGAACACTGCGACGACGGCAGCCGCGGCCGCCGCCGAGGCGAGGGCGACGCGGGTGCGAAGTGACGCAGACCGGCCGAAGCGGGGCAGGCGCACCTCAGGGCTCGTCGCGCAGGACGTACCCGATCCCGCGAACCGTGTGGATCACCCGTGGGTGGCCATCGCGTTCGAGCTTGCGCCGCAGGTAGCTGATGAACACGTCGGCGACGTTCGTGTCGACGTCGAAGTCGTAACCCCACACCAGCTCGAGCAACCGTTGCCGCGACAACACCACCCCGGCATTCTCGGCGAGCACGGCGAGCAGGTCGAATTCCCTCTTGGTGAGGTCCGCCCGCTCGCCCTCGACGAACACCAAACGCCTGGCGGTGTCGATGGTCAGCGGCCCGACGGTCATCGTGTCCGGCGAACGCTCAGAGAGACCCGACCGACGCAGCAGCGCGTGCAGGCGGGCGACCAACTCGCCGAGGTCGAACGGCTTGGTCAGGTAGTCGTCCGCGCCCGCCTCGAGCCCGGCGATGCGATCGTTGACGGTGTCGCGCGCGGACAGCACGCAGATCGGGATGTCATTGCCGAGCGCCCGCAACGCGGTCACGACGGCCACGCCATCCAGCTCCGGCATCTGCACGTCGAGAACCAGCGCGTCGAGCGACTCGTTCGACAGCAGCCGCAGCGCTTCCTTGCCGTTCGCCGCGACCCGCACGTCGAATCCCGAATGCCTCAAGCCACGGGACACGGACGTTCTGACGTCCGGGTCGTCGTCGACCATCAACACCGTCCGACCCGCGCCGTCGAGCGCAGGTGGCTCTGCCAGCCGCACCGGGTTACGGAATGGCTGGCGCGGGCGCTGCGCCGCAGCGGTTCTTCAGATCGACCAACGGCTGACGGATGCCCGTCAGGTCGGTCTTCACGCCTGGGTTGTCGTCCAAGTACTTGGCCACCTCGGTACGAACCGCGTCACGCGGAAGACCTTCGAGGCTGGTGAAGAACCAGTTCACGTCGGGGTGGGTGAACAGGTACGCCGACGTCGAAGCCGACACGCCCGACGCCACGCCCGCGAGGTCCCCTGCGGTGCAGTTCGGGGGGTTGAGGGCCGGATCATCTGCCATGGCAGACGGAAGCGCACCGAACAACATGGCGCCTGCGATCACGCCGGCGCCCATCGCGCCAGCTAACGCACGTCGCCCAGCACGGGCCGAGATTGACATGGCCAAGCTCCTTCATCGAATGTGCAGAGTTCCTCGGCGACCCCGAAAAACCTCTGCGGCCGTAACCCCGAGCGGCTACCGACATCGAAAAGCTAAGCAGAAAGGGTCACGACTTTCTTGCCTTGCGATGAACCAATCCTGAGAAAGACCGAAAGCCCAGCTCACGGGTTTCTCGTGAGCGAGCGGGCGAGTCGCTGCGGATTACCTGGCAGTGCCAACGGTGCTCGTCGAGGGCCCAGGCAGCGGACCGGTGCCAGGCGCGACCGCGGCAGCAGGCGAAGACTGGGCGGGCACCGACGTTCCCGGCACCCCGACGGTCTGCGCCTTTGGGGTCGCACCCGGCAAACCGCCGGGCAGTGCCCCTGGCAGCGAACCGGCCTGCGACTGCGCACCTTGGAGCAGGCCCATCAGCTGGGGCACCGTCACCGGCAGCTTGCAGCGGGCCGACAGGTTCATCAAGGGCTGTTGCAGCGTCTGCACGTCCTTGGCTGCCTGCGGATTGGCGTCGAAGTAGGACTTCAGTGCGCCGAGGGACTGCGGGCCCGCCTGCTGCTGCGAAATGGTCGTCAGCGCCGTGTTCGTGCTTGGGTGCGAATCGAGGTAGTTGCCCGTCGAGGTGGCCACCGAACCGATGGTGCGGGCGACCTCGCTCGCTGCACACGGATCGGCGGCAGCCGTCGCCGACGGCGTGCCCTGGATCGCCATCGCGACCACTACGGCACCACCGGCTGCAGACGCAGCGAATACGGCACCGAGCGAACGGCGGGTGATCGTCGCGGTCGTCTTCATGGGTAACTCCTTAATGAATACGAACGTCCGACTACGTTATTGACGCGCCCATCGGCGGTAATCGGGTCCCCGACCCAGAAATGGTCAAGCGCCATAGTGCCATCGGGGTGGTCCAGCTACCAATCTGCACAGCAAATACCCAGGTCAGTCAATGAAGTAGCGGGCGGCAACCCGCCGCGCTGCGGCCCGACCGGGCTGCGCTCACGCGAGGAGCGGCTACCCTACCTCGTGCTGGGGTACGCTCACGCTACGAAACGCGGGGAGAAGGCAGGGGTCCGCCATCCAGCAGTTCATGTTGCGGTTGAGCAGCAAGCTGCGCAGATACCGTTGGGCGGTCTTTGCAGCATGGCTGCTCCTTCTGGTCCCGTCGGTGTTTCTGGCGCTCAACCAGTCGGGCAACCTCACCGGTGGCGGATTCGACGTGGCCGGCTCCCAGTCGCTGACCGTCGAGCACGCCGTCCAGGATCACTTCCCCGACCAGGGCGCCTCCCCCCTTGCGCTGGTCGCGGCGCCCCGCGCGGATGCCTCGTTCGCGGACATGACCGGCGCCGTCACGCAGCTCGAGAACATCGCCGCCGGAATCCCCAGCGTCAAGATCGTGCCCAACCCGCAGCAGCCGCCACCGCAGCCCGACCGGCCCTACGTCGTCAGCCTGCAGACGGACTTCAACAGCGGCAGCTCGGACGTGGCCAAGAAGTTGCGCAAAGAGGTCGGCATTCACGGTGACCAGCCGGGTCAGACCGAAAACGGCAAGGTCAAGCTGTACGTCATCGGCCAGGGCGCCCTTGGCGCCGCGGCGAGCGAGGCCACCAAGCACGACATCGCCCAGGCCGAGAAGTGGAATCTGCCGATCGTCCTGATCGTGCTGCTTGCGGTGTTCGGATCGCTGGCCGCGGCCGCGATGCCCCTGGTGCTCGGCATCTGCACGGTCGTGGTGACCATGGGCCTGGTCTATCTGCTGTCGATGGCCATCCAGATGTCGGTCTTCGTGACGTCGACCGTGTCGATGTTCGGCATCGCGCTGGCCGTGGACTACTCGCTGTTCATCCTGATGCGGTTCAGGGAGGAGCTGCGGTCCGGGCGCGAACCGGCGCAGGCGGCGGACGCGGCCATGGCGACCTCCGGGCTCGCCGTGCTGCTGTCCGGCCTGACCGTCATCGCGTCGGTGACCGGCATCTACCTGATCAACACGCCCGTCCTCGCGTCGATGGCGACGGGTGCGATTCTCGCGGTGGCCGTCGCCGTTCTGACGTCGACGACCTTGATTCCGGCGGTACTCGCGACGGTCGGCAAGGCGGCGTCCAGGCGCTCGTCGTGGCTGCACGTGTCCCGGCGCCCCGAGACCACGCAGTCGCGGTTCTGGACCCGGTGGGTCGGCTGGGTCATGCGGCGCCAGTGGCTGTCGGCGCTCGGCGCGACGGTCGTCCTCCTGGTGCTGGCCACGCCCGCCTTCGCCATGACGCTCGGCAACAGCCTGCAGCGCCAGTTCGAGCCGACCCACGAGATCCGCGGCGGGATCAGCGCCGCTGCCCAGGCGCTTGGCCCCGGCGCACTCGGCCCCATCCGGGTCCTGGTCACCTTCCCCGACGGCGATGCCAACGGACCGGAGCACACCGGTGCCCTCGACGCGCTGCAGCAGAAGATGGCGCAGGGACCGGACATCATGACGGTCACCCCGCCGGTGTTCGCCAGCGACAATCGCAGCGCTCTTTTGTCGGCCGTGCTGTCCGTCGACCCCGAGGACCCGGCGGCGCGCACGGCCGTCGACTGGATGCGGACCGAGTTGCCCCGCGCGGCACCAGGATCGCGTGCCGTCGTCGACGTCGGCGGACCCACCGCGCTGCTCAAGGACTTCGACGATCGGGTTGCCACGACCCAGCCCATGGTCTTCGTGTTCGTCGCACTGATCGCGTTCGTGATGCTCCTGATCTCGATCCGCTCGGTGTTCCTGGCGTTCAAGGGCGTGTTGATGACGTGTCTGTCGGTGGCGGCCGCCTACGGCAGCCTCGTCGTCGTCTTCAAGTGGGGCTGGTTCGAGGCATTGGGGTTCCAGCCTCTCGAGTCGTTGGACAGCACCATCCCGCCCCTCGTGCTCGCGATGACCTTCGGGTTGTCGATGGACTACGAGATCTTCCTGCTGACCCGCATCCGGGAGCGCTTCCTCCAGACCAACAACACGCGCGACGCCGTCGCGTACGGCGTGAGCACCAGCGCCCGCACGATCACCAGCGCTGCGCTGATCATGATCGCCGTGTTCATCGGTTTCGCGTTCGCGGGCATGCCGCTGGTGGCCCAGCTCGGCGTCGCGTGCGCGGTCGCCATCGCCGTCGACGCGACCATCGTCCGGCTGGTGCTCGTACCAGCCCTGATGGCGATGTTCGCGCAGTGGAACTGGTGGCTTCCTGGGTGGCTCGACCGCGTCCTGCCGTCGGTGGACTTCGAGAAGCCGCTGCCCAAGGCCGACATCGGCGACCTGGTGGTCATCCCAGAGGACATCTCCACGATGGGACCGTCCGGCGCCGACATCCGCAACGTGGTGAAGTCGGCGGCGAAGCTGAAGATCCTCGCGCCGCAGACCATCACGGTCGCCGATCCGCTGGCGTTCAGCGGCTGCCTTCCGCCGGAGGTCTCGCTCGGCGACCACGTCAAGGGTGGCGACGAGCCGTTGGCCGCGCTCCGTCCTGGAGACACCGCACGGCTCAGCACCAACTACCACGGCAACGGGAAGGCGACCAGGGCCAACGGCGGGCGCAACGGCAGCAAGTCCGTCGGCCGGTACTTTCCACGCCATCCCGTGCACCCGGTGACGATGTGGCGCGGCCGTCTCGCGGTGGCGCTCGATGCACTGGCAACGGCCGCGGACGCCGACCGGCCCACGGTGCGACGGCTCGGCCCGATGGAGACCACCAACGTCCTGCTGCCGACCGGTGACCGGCTACAGATCCCGACGGGCGCCGAGACGCTGCGTCTGAAGAGCTACCTGATCATGTGCCGCAACAGCGCCAGGGACTACGCCGAGTTTGCTGATCTGGTCGAGTCGATGGAGACTCAGACGGCAGCAGTGGTGCTGGCCGGAATGGACCGGTACTACTGTGGTCAACGGTTGAGAAGCCAGTGGGTGGCTACGCAGCTAGTGCGGCGCCTAGCCGACCCGCACCCGTCGGATGACGACGAGGACTGGATGGGCCCCGATGCGGAGTCCGATTGGGCACACGTCAGGCAGCGTTGCCTGTCGGTGGCAGTGGCGATGTTGGAGGAGGCGAGGTGACGTTGACTTCAGATACGCGCAACGATGCCGCCGCCGGGCGCCCGAAGCCCGCGGCGACGGCAGCGCGTAGGCGTCAACCCGTCGACAAACGGCCGGTCGAGTTCTGGCCGACGTCGTCGATCCGCGCGGCGCTCGAGACCGACGATCTGACGGTGTGGCAGCGCATCGTGACGGCGATCAAACGCGACCCCTACGGCAGGACCGCCCGCCAGGTCGAAGAGGTCTTGGAGACCGCGCAGCCCTACGGCGTCTCGAAGGCCCTCGACGAGGTGCTGACCCGGACCCGCGCCCACCTCGAGGCGAACGAGTGTGCCGAGGTGGCGCGCCACATCCACATGTTGCTCCACAGGTCCGGTCTCGGCGTGGAGGAGTTCGCGTCGCGCATCGGCATTCCCACCGAGGACTTCGCGGACTATCTCGAGGGCGCGACCAGTCCGGCGGCCTCTCTGATGATCAGGATGAGGCGGTTGTCCGACCGCTTCGCCAAGATGCGCGACGGCCACCCCGGCTAGAGCCGAACACTTCAGTGGCGGCCACCTTTGCGTTGATCCCCGGTGCGGGCGGCAGCGCGTGGTACTGGCACCGCGTCACTCCCCTGCTGACCGATGCGGGTGTCGACGTCGTCGCAGTGGAACTGCCCATGGACGACGACGACGCAGACCTGAACACCTACGCCGACATCGTCTGTCGCGCCGTGGCCGACGTGACCGGTCCGCTCGTCGTCGTCGGCATGTCGATGGGCGCCTTCACCGCACCGATCGTCGCGACCCGGCGGCCCACCTCGGCAATCGTTCTGGTCAACCCGATGGTGCCCGCCGCGGGTGAATCACCGGGATCGTGGTGGGAGGCGACGGGCCAGCGCGCCGCCCGGGTCGAGTACTTTGCCCGAATCGGGTTGGGCGACAGAGACTTCGACATGACGGAAGACTTCTTCCACGATGTGCCCGACGCCGTGCGCGACGAGGCGTTCAGCCAGCCCGAGCCGCGGGAGTCGGATACGCCCTTCGAGCAGATCTGGCCGTTGGACGGCTGGCCGGACGTACCGACGCGGGTGATACAGGGCAGCGACGACCGCTGCTTCCCCCTCGAGTTTCAGCGCCGCGTGGTTCGCGAACGACTCGGCGTCGACGTCGAGGTCATGCCAGGCGGACACCTGATGGCCCTGAGCCGGCCGGCAGAACTCGCGGCGCGGCTGCTCGCGCCACTCAGCGGGAGTTGATGGGCGAAAGGTCGTCCACCAACCACCGCCCGTCCTGCTTGAGAAGCGAAACCCGCAGTGGCAGTGGCACGGTCGCGGGTTGCTTGCCAGGCGCGTTCTGCGTGCCGCGCATGATCACTGCGACGATGGCCGCCTCCGGACCGATGGCCTCCACGCCCGCCGAAACGGTGCTCGCCTGGACGGTGAGGCCCTTGCTCGTCAGATCCTTTGCCATGGCGTCGAATTCGCCCTTGAAGGCCTCGGATCCATGCTGGGTCATCATCGCCGTCAACCGGTCGAAGTTGGCGTTCGGGCTCTGCGGGGTGAAGGTCGCCGACGCCTCGGCGGCACTGCTGGCGATGCCGACCACCTCGATGCCGTCGCGGTGCATGGCCGACTCCGGCGCCGTCCACCGCGTATAGCCGATCACGACGGCCGCCGTCAGCGCCACGGTGGTCAGGCCCACCACTGCCAGCCGCAGACCGGGTCCGTCGTCGTCGGTGCCGATCGTGACACCGTCGCGGCGGAACAGCACGCCGTTGACGACGACGCCCTGCACGATCAACAGGCACAGCACCGAGCACACCGACACCCACCACAGCGGCCAGGCCAGCACGACGCCGAGGTACACCAGCGCCAGGATCGCTGCGAGCGGCGCGAGAACGTCGAAGGCCAGGACCCGGAATCGATTCCTCATCGGATGGTCTCCAGCCGCGAGATGAGCAGCTTGCCGTCCACGTCCGAGACCGCCAGGCGCAGGGTCCAGTGCACCGTCAGCGGCTTCGCACCCACGTTCTGGCTCACCGACGTGGCCACCACGATGACGTTGTCCGTGCGCGACGCCACGGTCGCGAGCTCGGGCGGCGGCACGGGCGCCAGACCCGCGTCACCGGGTGAGGCGTGGAACAGCGACTCGATCGCGACGGATTCGACCTGGCCCACCGTCTGGGATTGCAGCTTCTGGACCACCTGGCTGAACGGTTCGACCGCCGTCTCGAAGTTTGCGTTGAGCTGGCCGATGGTGCCGTCGTGCAGCGTCGTCATGCTCTGAGTGACGGTGCCGGAGTTCATGTTGATCAGGACGCCGGTCCAGTCGGCTGCGGCCTGGAGCACCCTGGTCTCATAGGCGCGGTCGGCGACGTCATGGCGGTGACCGGTCCACATCAGCACCGCGAGCACCACCGCGACCACCGAAATCACGCCGAGCACCGCAGAGCCGATGCCGTACCCGCTCACCCCACCGCTACCGGCCCGAGTGCGCTCGTCATCGAGCTCGTCTGGCATGGGCGTGAGGGTACCCGGCGCTGCGTCGCCGACCGGCGGGCGGCGGCGGGCCTGCCACCGATGGCAGGATGGCGGGGGTGACGTTAGAAGCTACCCACTCCGGTATCGATCTGTCCTACGTCGACGACGATGCCCGCCCCCAGGACGACTTGTTCGGTCACGTCAACGGCCGCTGGCTGGATGACTACGACATCCCGGCGGATCGGGCGACCGACGGTGCGTTCCGATTGCTCGCCGACCGCGCCGAGGAACAGGTGCGCGACCTGATCATCGAGGCCGCTGCGGCGGAGGCGGCGGCAGGCACCGAAGAACAGCGGGTCGGCGATCTGTACGGCAGCTTCATGGACTCCGAGACGGTCGCGCGGATCGGCGTGCAGCCGCTGCTCGACGAGCTGGCCACGATCGACGCCGCAGCCGACCGGACCGCGCTGGCGGCCGTGCTCGGCGGGCTGCAGCACACCGGTGTCGGCGGCGGCACCGGGCTGTACGTCGACACCGACTCCAAGGACTCCACGCGCTACCTGCTCCACCTTTCGCAGTCCGGCCTTGGGCTGCCCGACGAGTCCTACTACCGCGACGCCCAGCACGCCGCCATCCTCGCCGCCTATCCGGGACACGTCGAGCGGATGTTCGCGCTGGTCTACGGGGCATCGGAGGCACATGCCGACACCGCAGCGCGAATCGTCGCATTGGAGACCAGGATCGCCGCGGCGCACTGGGACGTCGTCAAGCGTCGCGACGCCGACCTCACCTACAACCTGCGCACCTTGACCGACCTGGTGGCCGAGTCGCCGGGCTTCGACTGGGCCGGCTGGATCTCCGCGATCGGGAGCACGCCGGAGGCGGCTGCCGAGGTCGTGGTGCGCCAACCCGACGCCCTGACGGCCTTCGCCGCGCTCTGGTCGGAGGTCGACCTGGAGGACTGGAGGCGTTGGCTGCGTTGGCGGCTCATCAGCTCTCGCTCGGCGATGCTGACCGATGAGCTAGTGGCCGAGAACTTCGACTTCTACGGTCGCACTCTGAGCGGCACCCAGGAGATTCGCGACCGCTGGAAGCGCGGCGTGGCCTTGGTGGAGAACCTCATGGGCGACGCCGTCGGCAAGCTCTACGTTCGGCGGCACTTCCCGCCGGGCGCGAAGGCACGGATGGACCAGCTGGTGGCCAACCTGCGCGAGGCCTACCGCGTCAGCATCAGCGATCTCGAGTGGATGACGCCGGAGACGCGCGAGCGGGCGCTGGCCAAGCTGGACAAGTTCACGCCCAAGATCGGCTACCCCGTGCGCTGGCGGGATTACCCGGGGTTGGTGATCGACCGCGGTGACCTTTACGGAAACTACAAGCGCGGCAACGCCGTCGGCTACGACCGCGAGCTGGCCAAGCTGAGCGGGCCCGTGGACCGCGACGAGTGGTTCATGACGCCGCAGACCGTCAATGCCTACTACAACCCGGGCATGAACGAAATCGTCTTTCCCGCAGCGATTCTGCAGCCACCGTTCTTCGATGCCGACGCCGACGACGCGGCCAACTACGGCGGCATCGGCGCGGTGATCGGACACGAGATCGGTCACGGCTTCGACGATCAGGGCGCCAAGTACGACGGCGACGGCAATCTGGTCGACTGGTGGACCGACAACGACCGGACTGAATTCGGTTCCCGCACGGATGCATTGATCGCCCAGTACGACCACTTCGTGCCGCGGCAGCTCGCCGAGGGGCAACACGTGAACGGCGCCTTCACGGTCGGTGAGAACATCGGCGACCTTGGTGGGCTCTCCATCGCCCTGCTGGCCTACGAGCTGTCGCTTGGCGGCAAACCCGCGCCGGTGATCGACGGCCTTACCGGCGTGCAGCGGGTGTTCTTCGGTTGGGCGCAGGTGTGGCGCACCAAATCCCGCGACGCGGAGGCGATCCGGCGACTCGCCATCGACCCGCACTCACCGCCGGAGTTCCGGTGCAACGGCATCGTCCGCAACCTCGACGCGTTCTACGACGCGTTCGGCGTCGGCGAGGCCGATGAGCTGTACCTGGAGCCGTCGAAGCGCGTGAGCATCTGGAACTGACCCACCAACGAAGAACGGCCGCCCCAGTCGGGGCGGCCGTCTTTCGTATGGTCGAGCCTTACATCTGCCAGTCCTGAGCGCCGTCGTTCTGGGTGTAGGTGCCGACGGAGTTCTTCACGACGATCGGGTCACCGCTGCCGAAGTTGTCGAAGAACCACTTCGCGTTGGCCGCACTGAGATTGAGGCAGCCGTGGCTGACGTTGGTCTTGCCCTGGTCGGCCACCGACCACGGCGCGCTGTGCACGAAGTTGCCGCTGTTGTCGATGCGGACCGCGTTCTGAACCGTCAGCTTGTAGCCCTGTGCCGAGGTGCTCGGGACGCCGTACGTCGCGGAGTCCATCACGATGCTTGGAAACTTCTCGAGCACGTAGTACGTGCCGTTCGCGGTGTCGTGCCCCGGCTTGCCCATCGAGACCGGGAAGGTCTGTTCCAGCTTTCCGTTCCGCACGATCTGCATCTGGTGCGTCTTGTTGTCGACGGTCGCGACCAGCGATTCACCCGTCCGGAAGCTGGACTTGGCGCCACCGGCGTCGATGTTGACGGTGGTGTTGGCCGGCCAGAAGTCGATGGGACGCCAGCGCAGCTGCGTGTCGCTGAGCCAGTAGAACTTGCCGGGGACCGGCGGCGTCGATGACACGTGCACCGCGTCCTGCGCCATCTGGCGGTTCGCGATCGGCCGCGCGAAGTTGATGTAGATCGGCTTCGCGACGCCCACCATCGATCCGTTGGACGGATTGAACGACGGCGGCACGAACGGCGCCTGCCCGGTGAACGGCGTCGGGTTCTGCCCGGCGGGGGTGCCAGTCGGAATCACCGTGGGAGCCGCCGCAAGGGGGTCGGCCGGTGGAGGCGCCAGCGGATCGACCGGCGGGGGCGCCAGCGGGTCGGCAGGCGGCGGTGGGATCGGG
Source organism: Mycobacterium sp. (assembly GCF_050701675.1). GTDB lineage: Bacteria > Actinomycetota > Actinomycetes > Mycobacteriales > Mycobacteriaceae > Mycobacterium. Next base: position 11,718 of record NZ_JBOGDD010000510.1, read on the forward strand.
TCGCCCGGCGGGGGGAAGCCGAATGGGGCGGGCGGGGGTGCGTCGTCGATTGGCGGCGGCGCAGGCTGCTCGATGGGCTGCGAGTCGATCGCCGCAGGATCGGGGTTGACCTCGGGATCAGCCCAGGCAGACGGGCCGTTGATGACCATGCCGCCGACCAAGCCAGCCGCGAAGATCGCCGTGGAAAATCTCGTGATGGTTCGCTTGAACGAGTCCTGGGGCATTCGCCACCTCCAATACAGAATTGATTCCAGTGTCGCACAGCGCGATGGTCGACTACCTTCCGCGAAGTTCCCGCGACCCGACCATTGCCCTTGCGAAACCGCACTGAGCTGCCCGTTTGATCGGCCCTGCCCGCCGTTTCGTTACGTCCGGCGGCAAAAGCACCGCAACGTCACAGCACATCCACAGGCGTTTCCGTATGCCAGGCTGGTCACCATGATCGTCGCCTTCAGCGTGAGCCCCTCGACCAGTGACGAGACGGGGGGCGTCGGCGAGGCGGTGGCCGAAGCCATTCGCGTGGTGCGCGCGTCCGGGCTGGCATGCGAGACGAATGCCATGTTCACGAACATCGAAGGTGAGTGGGACGAGGTGATGGCGGTCGTCAAACAGGCCGTCGACGCGGTCGCTGCCGCCTCACCGCGAGTGAGCCTGGTGCTGAAGGCCGACATCCGCCCCGGCTACACCGGTCAGATCACGGCCAAGGTCGAACGGTTGGAAGAGTCGCTCGACGGTTAGGACCTGACCAGTCTGGCGATGGCCGCCGACGCCTCGGCGAGTTTCCTCTCGGCTTCGTCCCCACCCTCGGCCACCGCATGCGTCACGCAGTGGCCGAGATGCTCGTCGAGCAGTCCGAGCGCCACTGACTGCAAGGCGCTGTTGACGGCGCTGATCTGCGTGAGGATGTCGATGCAGTACTTGTCGTCCTCGATCATCTTCGCGACGCCACGGACCTGACCCTCGATGCGCCGCAGCCGCTTCGCGTAGTTGTCCTTGTTGGGCGAATACCCGTGTGAGGCGGTCTCGTCGGAATGCAACGGCACCTCGGACCCGTCGGACGTTTCTGACATCGTCATTCTCCCCGATCACTCTCCCAGCATCTGTTTCATCTGACCGATCTCGGCCTGCTGGGCCGTCACGATCTGCTTGGCCAGCGCCTTGGCGTCGGCATTGACGCCGTCGGCGATCTCGGTGTTGGCCATCGAGATGGCTCCTTCGTGGTGGCCGATCATCGACTGCAGGAAGAGCCTGTCGAACTCGACGCCGTTGAGCGACGCCAGTTTCGTCATCGTCACATCGTCGACCATGCCAGGCATCTGCATGCCCTCCATAGCACCGCCGTGGCCTTCGTGGCTGGCATCCTCACCCGCGCTCCACTGCACGAGGAACGCCTTCATGGTCTCGATCTCCGGGCCTTGGGCCGCCGAGATCTCGGAGGCGAGCTTGATCACCGCGGGATCGGTCGACCGGTCGGGCACCAGAGCCGCCATTGCGACCGCCTGCTGGTGGTGCGGAATCATGTCGGTCGCGAACGCCACGTCCGCGGCATTGCTCTGGGCGTGCGCGGCTGCCGTGCTGGACTGGCTGCCGTGCTCGTGATCGGCATGCCCGTCCCCCGAGGTTCCGGCCGGGCTGGTACACGACGACAGGAGCAGTGCGGTGGCGAGGGCGGCCAGCAGGCACGCGAGCGACTTCATGAAATCCACCGTACCGGATACCCCGCAGGGGTATCCGAAATGGTTTGGTTGGCGAACGACACGAAGGCATACTTGATCAATGCCCTCAGCTCCCAATGGTCCGTCCGACTCGCCACATGGTCTTCGCGCAAGCGGCTCATCCAGCCCCGACATCAAGCCCCGTAGCCGCGACGTCACCGACGGCCTCGAGAAGACCGCCGCCCGTGGGATGCTCCGGGCGGTAGGCATGGGCGACGACGACTGGGTCAAGTCGCAGATCGGCGTCGCGTCGTCGTGGAACGAGATCACCCCGTGCAACCTGTCGCTGGACCGCCTGGCCAAGGCCGTCAAGGAGGGCGTGCATGCCGCGGGTGGCTTCCCGATGGAGTTCGGCACCATCTCGGTGTCCGACGGCATCTCGATGGGCCACGAGGGCATGCACTTCTCGCTGGTGTCGCGTGAGGTGATCGCCGACAGCGTCGAGACCGTCATGATGGCCGAGCGCCTCGACGGCTCCGTGCTGCTCGCGGGCTGCGACAAGTCGCTGCCCGGCATGCTGATGGCCGCCGCCCGGCTCGATCTGGCCAGCGTGTTCCTCTACGCCGGGTCGATCATGCCCGGCAAGGCCGTGCTGTCGGACGGCAGCGAGCGCGACGTCACCATCATCGACGCGTTCGAGGCCGTCGGCGCCTGCTCGCGCGGCCTGATGTCCCGAGCGGACGTCGACACCATCGAGCGCGCCATCTGTCCCGGCGAGGGCGCGTGCGGCGGCATGTACACCGCCAACACCATGGCCAGCGCAGCCGAGGCGATCGGGATGTCGCTGCCGGGCAGCGCGGCCCCGCCTGCCAGCGACCGTCGTCGCGACGGGTTCGCGAAGGCCAGCGGCGAGGCCGTCGTCGAACTGCTCAAGCGCGGCATCACCGCGCGGGACATCATGACCAAGGAGGCGTTCGAGAACGCGATCGCCGTGGTGATGGCGTTCGGCGGGTCGACCAACGCGGTGCTGCACCTGCTCGCGATCGCCCACGAGGCCGACGTGAAGCTGACCCTCGACGACTTCATCCGCGTCGGGGCGAAGGTGCCGCACCTGGCCGACGTCAAGCCGTTCGGCAAGCACGTGATGTACGACGTCGACCAGATCGGCGGCGTGCCGGTGATCATGAAGGCCCTGCTGGATGCGGGCCTGCTGCACGGCGACTGCCTGACCGTCACCGGCCAGACGATGGCCGAGAACCTCGCGCACATCGCGCCGCCGGATCCCGACGGCAAGGTGTTGCGCGCACTCGGCAACCCGATCCACCCCACCGGCGGCATCACCATCCTGCACGGTTCGCTTGCCCCCGAGGGCGCCGTGGTCAAGTCGGCGGGCTTCGACTCCGACGTGTTCGAGGGCACCGCAAGGGTTTTCGACGGTGAGCGCGCCGCGATGGATGCCCTCGAGGACGGCACCATCGTGGCGGGCGACGTCGTCGTCATCCGGTACGAGGGCCCCAAGGGTGGCCCAGGCATGCGCGAGATGCTGGCCATCACCGGCGCCATCAAGGGTGCGGGGTTGGGCAAGGACGTGCTGCTGCTGACCGACGGCCGGTTCTCGGGCGGCACCACGGGCCTGTGCGTCGGGCACGTCGCGCCGGAGGCCGTCGACGCCGGACCCATCGCATTCCTGGAGAACGGCGACCGGATCCGCCTCGACGTCGGCAAGGGCACCCTGGACGTGCTCGTCGAGGCCGGCGAATTCGACTCCCGCAAGGCGGGATTCAATCCGCCCGCACCCAAGTACCCCACCGGCGTGCTGGCCAAGTACCGCAAGCTGGTCGGCTCGGCCGCCCAAGGTGCGGTCTGCGGCTAGTTGCTCGTCGGTGGTGAGTAGGGTTTTCTCCCATGACGCTCGCGTTCCTCCTCACCTCGCTGATCGTGGTGGCGACGCCGGGCGCAGGCGCGCTCTACGCCGTTTCCACCGGCCTGGCCCACGGCGCGAAGGCGAGTGTGTTCGCGGCGGCGGGCTGCACAATCGGGATCGTGCCCGCGGTGCTGGCAGCGGTCACGGGCCTGGCGGCGATCATGCACAGCAGCGCGGTCGCGTTCCAGGCCATCAAGTGGGCCGGTGTGGCCTACCTGCTGTACCTGGCCTGGGTGACGTGGCGCGACAAGTCCGAACTGGTCGCCGAAACGACCGATTCCGAACGCCCTGGGCCGTGGCGCATCACCTGGACGGCGGTTGCCGTCAACGTGCTGAACCCGAAGCTGACGCTGTTCTTCGTCGCGTTCCTGCCGCAGTTCATCAGCCCGGCCAGCCCTGCCACGCGTCAAATGTTCTATCTCAGCGGGGTTTTCATGGCCATGACCTTCGTGGTGTTCACCTTCTACGGGGTGTTCGCCGCAGGCGTGCGCAATGCCGTGATCAGCCGACCGCGGGTGGTCGCGTGGATGCGGCGCACCTTCGCAGCGACCTACGTCGCGCTGGCGGCCAGGATGGCGGTCACGGCCCGCTAGTGAGCAACCATCCTCCAGACCTCCATCCCACGTTGGCGACGCTTGCCCCCCTGCTGGGCGCCTGGGCAGGCGCCGGCAGCGGCGAGTACCCGACGATCCCGTCGTTCGGCTACCTCGAGGAGGTCACGTTCAGCCACGTCGGCAAGCCCTTCCTGGCGTACGGGCAGAAGACGAAGGCCGCCGACGACGGTCGCCCCCTCCATGCAGAGACCGGCTACCTGCGGGTGCCGTCGCCGGGCCGGGTCGAGCTGGTGCTGGCCCATCCGACGGGAATCACCGAAATCCAGGAGGGCTCGCTGACGCTCGTTGGCGGCATATTGGAGTTGGAGTTGACCGCGACCTCGATCGGACTCACCTCGTCCGCGAAAGACGTGACGGCGCTGAGTCGTTCGATTCGCATCGACGGGGACGAGCTGACCTACACGCTGCGCCTCGGTGCGGTCGGCCAGCCGCTTCAACACCACCTGGCCGCGACGTTGCGCAGGAAGCAGGCGTGACGGCAGACGGCAGGATCCGGGTCCCGGCCGACCTCGACGCAGTGACGGCGCTCGGCGACGAGGATCACTCCGGCGTCGACCCCCACGCGGTCGAGCGGATCTGGCAGGCCACCCGCCACTGGTACTCGGCGGGGATGCATCCCGCCATTCAGGTGTGCGTCCGCCACCGCGGCAAGGTCGTCCTGAATCGAGCGATCGGCCACGGCTGGGGCAACGGCCCCGACGACCCGCCCGACGCCGAGAAGATCGCGGTGACCACCGAGACGCCGTTCTGCGTGTACTCCGCGGCCAAGGCCATGACCACGACGGTGGTCCACATGCTGGCCGAACGCGGCGTCCTCTCGCTCGACGACCGGGTCTGCGACTACCTGCCGAGCTACACCAGCCACGGCAAGGACCGCACGACCATCCGTCACGTGATGACCCACAGCGCGGGCGTTCCCTTCGCGACCGGGCCCAAGCCGGACCTCAAGCGCATGAACGACAGCGAGTACGCCCGCGAGATGCTCGGCAACCTGCGCCCCATCTATCCGCCGGGGTTGGTGCACGTCTACCACGCCCTGACGTGGGGTCCGCTGACGCGCGAGATCGTCTCGGCCGCCACCGGCAAGGACATCCGCGACGTGCTGGCCGATGAGATCCTGAACCCCCTTGGCTTCCGCTGGACCAATTACGGCGTTGCGCCATCGGATGTTCCATTGGTGGCCCCGAGCCATGCCACGGGCAAGCCGTTGCCTGCGCCGATCGCGGCGGCCTTCAAACTGGCGGTCGGAGGGACGACGCAGCAGATCATCCCGTTCACCAACACGCCGCAGTTCCTCACCAGCGTGGTGCCGTCGTCCAGCACGGTCTCGACCGCCAATGAACTGTCCCGCTTCGCCGAAATGTGGCGACGCGGTGGTGAACTCGACGGTGTCCGGATCATGCGCCCCGAGACCCTGCGCGCCGCGACGACCCAGGCCCGCCGACTGCGCCCGGACATCGCGATGGGCCTGATGCCGATGCGCTGGGGAACCGGATACATGCTGGGTTCCAAACGATTCGGCCCGTTCGGGCGCAATGCTCCCGCCGCCTTCGGACACACCGGCCTGGTCGACATCGCCGTCTGGGCCGACCCCGAGCGCGGACTGGCCGCAGGGATCGTCAGCAGTGGCAAACCCGGCGCCCATCGCGAGGCCAAGCGCTACCCTGCCGTTCTGGACAGTATCGCCGCCGAACTCCGCTAGCCGGTCGAGTGCCGGATCAGGCTGCAGGCAAACGCATTCCGTAGTGCACGCGTATCGTGCTGATCCGCCACCCCGCCGCGGCCCTGGCGTAGGTCAGGTCTGCACTCAGGTACGCCGCCCTCGGGTCGTCGGCGATCACCGCGGCGACCCACATCAGCCAGGAGCCGCACGCGGTGTCACCGGTGATGGTGATCACCGGATTGAGGAATGCGTGCATGGCGAATCCGACGTCGGCGGTGGCGACAGGCAGCTCGGCGACGATCGCCTGCAGTCCGCGGGTCGGTTCATCACCTTCGGCGCCGTAGTAGACGGCGTCTTCGGTGAAGACGTCCGCAAGTGCTTGCGGATCAAGGCCTTTGCCTCGATATCCGTGGTTGACGGCATCCGCGTACCGGTTGGTGACGGCGGCGATGGCCTCGACGTCCTCCAACCGGCGGAGTCGGCGCTCCTGCGGAAGCACCGGCATCGCCGCCGCGGTGAGCGCGTCGATCAGCGCCGAATCCCTGTCCTCCGGTGCGCTGACTGACCTCCACGCGACGTAGCCATCGGGCCGGATCAGGCTGGCGCCGTCGGGTTTCAGGCCGTACGCCGAACCGAATGAGCCTGGCCGATCGGTCGTCACCTCCTGTCCGATCAGGACGAATCGGACGTCGACACCGAGTGCCCTGGTGGCAGCGACAGTGGCGTCACCCCAGTCCCAATCCTCGGCGAGAAGCACCCATTCTCGCTGGAACAGATCCAGCGGCGAACCCTCGACGCCCTCGATCCGGACGGGAACGTGCGGTGCCCGCGTTCCCGGCTGCCCCAGCCACTGATCGGGGCGACGCGCGGGAGGAAGGTCGGCGCCGACGCCGGTCAGCGCGGCCGATCGGTAGAGCTGGCCCAGTTCCATCGCGACGTCGTCGATGACCGGCATGTCGCTGGACTGCCCTTCGATGTGTGCCTTGTAGTCCGCGCGGGCGAAGATCTGGTCGTGCCGCAGTTCGGCGACCGGTCTGCGCTCGGCGTCGTAGGTGGCCAGTAGATCCGGCCGCGAGTTTCCCGCAAGCACGGCCGCCAGCTTCCACGCGAGGTTGTGAACGTCCTCGATTCCCGTGTTGGCCCCGTAACCGCCGCGGTTCGGGGGCAACTGGTGGGCGGCGTCTCCGACGAGGAACACCCGCCCCCGACTGAACCGGTCGGCGATCTGCGCGGCAAGTTCCCACCTACCGGTGGTGATCAACTCGATGGGTAGGTCGTCGCGGCCGATGGCGCGCCAGATGGCGTCGTGCTGCTGCTCCTCGGACAGTTCGCGGTCGTCACCGAGCATCAGAACCCACCGCTCGTCGGCGTAGGTGGTCAGGAAGGCGGGGAAGCCGGGCTGTTGGATTTCGAACTGCACGACGCCCTTCTCGAGATACTCCTCGAGCGGGGCGCGAAACAGGATGCTGCGCTGCACCGACAGGAGGCCGCGGCCGTGCCGACCGATTCCGAGGGCATCGCGAAATCCGCTGCCTGCGCCGTCAGCGCTCACGACGTAGCGCGCACGCAGCGGGTACTGGCTACCATCGTGCCCTCGCAGCGTCACCGTGACCCCGCCGTCGTCCTGCGCGAAACCGACCGCTTCGGTGCCAAGTCGCAGGTCCGCACCCAACTCGACGGCCCGGTCCCGAAGAATCGGCTCGAGCCGGTCCTGGGCGATCGCGGTGGCTCGCACGGGCGACTGGACGACTGGCGGCGCCGCCGCGTCCTCCCGCGTCCACGGGTACTCCTCGAACCAGGCGCCCGCCAGACTCTCCACCCGCGCGCGCCGCGGTGGCCCGTCGCCATGGGCCGTGGACGGCAACGTGATGCCGACGGCGCGGAACAGCTCGAGCGTCCGGGTGGTGTACCCGATCGCCCGCGGGTGCAGGGCACTGCCGCGGTGCCGTTCGACCAGCACGACGGGAACCCCGCGCCAGGCGAGGAACACCGCTGCGGACAGCCCCACCAGACTGCCGCCGACGACGAGGACGTGCGTCGATTCGTGCTCGGTGACGTTCATAGCGGTTCCCTTCTCCATCCCCCACCTCCAGGAAAACACAACTCGATACAAACAACAACTCACTTAAGATATTGATCAAGTCAGGGGTTCTGATATTCTTCTCCTGATGGCCGAGCCGACGATGGGCCGCCGTGAGCGCAAGCAGGCCCAGACACGCCGCGCGCTGACGGATGCCGCGACGCGACTGTTCCTCGCGAAGGGTTACGACGGGGTCAGCGTCAAGGAGATCGCCGACGCAGTGGACATCTCGGTTCCCACGCTCTTCAACTACGTGCCCGACGGCAAGGAAGCCGTCATGTTCGACGACGGCGCCGAACGCATGGCCAGCCTCCTGTCGGCCGTGCGGGACCGGCCCGCCGGGCAGTCGGTCATGTCGGCGCTGCGCGCCTTCATGTCAGGGCGAGGACCCTTCGTAGTCGATCCCTCCCCGGAGTTCCGCGCGAAGACTGACTTGATCATGAGAACCCCTGCGCTGCGCGGGTATTCGCGCAAGCTCTGGTTACGGTGCGAGGGCCCGTTGGCCGATGCCGTCGCCGCGGAGATCGACCGACCGCCGGGTGACCCGACCGCCCGCGCGACGGCGCGGTTCGTTCTGGAGATTCCGGAGTTCGTCGCCGACGAGCACGACCCGCTCGCCGCGCTCAATGCGATCTTCGACCTGCTCGAGCACGGCCTGCCCCGCTAGCGCAGGAAGCGAGAGACGTACGGCGCGAATCGGTTTCGTAGGTCGTCCTCGTCGAGCCCGAACATCGCGCACGACGTGGCGACACGGCCCAGTCGGCCGCGCTCGTGGCCGGCCTGGTACTCGGCCATCGCCGTCCTGGCCTCGTCGGTCAGTGGTTCGCCCGCCAGCTCCATCACCCGTTCGGCCGCCCCGACCGGATCTGCGAGGAAGTCGTCGAACCGGACGTCGATCGAGCGGTCGCCGGCGACGACGTCGCGGTCGCGCATGAAGTCGGTGAGCATCAGCTCGAGGCGGTCGATCCAGGACGCGGCGATATCGTTCACGGGCACCGGCGATCGGTGCATCCGCGCCGAGTAGGTGATCATCGCGACCATCGACAGCGCGACCGGCACCGGGTCGCGGTGTGTAGAGACCAGCACCACCCCGGGAAACACCTTCTCCAGCACCGGAATCTGTTCGAGGTGCTGGGGCGACTTCAGCAGCCAGCGATGGCCGCCGCGCAGGAACTGCAGCGCCCTGAGTTGGGTGGCCAGATACTCGTAGGTCGAGGTCTGGTCGTGGGCCAGGTAGTAGTCACGCCAGCGCGGCACGTCCGCAAGCGTCTCCATGAACATCGTGGAGACGTCGTTGGCCAGCAGCTGGATCTCCTCGTGGACGTGGTCGGTGGTCATCTCGTGCATGAGCGCGAAGTGCGGCATGAGGGTGTTCATCATCGACACGGCGACGTCCATCCGGGCCACCCGCGGATCGGGCGTCATCCCCACCTCCGCGGGCAGCGGGAACGGCTCGAAGCTCTCCCAATACGGGATCGTGCGGAACGTCGGGGCGGCCGCCAACAGGTTGTGCAGATGGGTGGTGCCGGTGCGGGGCAACCCGGCGATCACGACCGGCGGCACCAGCTCGATGTCGCCGATCTCCGGGTGTCTGCGCAACAGGTCGGTCAGCAACAACCGGTTCTTCAGCCACTGTGACAGCTGCCCGAAGAAGTTGACGATGCCAGGGCCGTGCAGACCGTCGATGTCGCGAAGCGCGGCGAGGTAGACGTCGAGCCGCTCGCGGTAGTCGTCGGGCCCGAAGTCGTCAAGGCCGGTGTCGGTGCGGGCCCGTTCGTGCAGGACGTCCGCGTCGAGTGGGCACTCCGCTGCGAACGCCGCCATCATGTCGCGGAACTGCTCGGCTTCTTGGCTGAAGCGGGGCTCGGCGAGATCGTCGAGCTCGACTACTTGTCCTGCTGTGGCGTCGGTCACAATTCTTTATGTTACTCTGAGTTCCGTAATGACGACAGAGCTTGGCAGACCCCGCGATTCCAGGATCGACGACGCGGTGCTGCGCGCGACGGTCGAGCTGATCGGCGACGCCGGCTACGCGGATCTCTCGGTCGACGCCATCGCCAAGCGGGCGGGCACCAGCAAGCCCGCGGTCTACCGCCGCTGGCCGAGCAAGGCGCATCTGGTGCACGAGGCGGTCTTTCCGCTCGGCGAACACACCGCGCTGCCGGTGACCGGATCGCTCCACGGCGACGTGCGGGAGATGTTGCGCCGCACGGCTCGAGTGCTCAACACCCCGGCCGCGCGGGCCGCCCTACCCGGTCTGGTCGGCGAGATGGCGGCCGACCCCACGCTGCACACGGCGTTGCTGGAACGTTTCGGCGACATCCTGACCCGCGGGATGGGTGACTACCTCGCGGCCGCGGCAGCGCGCGGTGAGGTCAGGGCCGACGTCACGGCCCCCGATCTCGCCGAGGCCATCGCGGGCCTCACCTTCGTCGCCCTTCTGAACCGTGGTGCCGCACTCGACGACGCGTGGGTCGAGCGGACGACCACCTTGATCACGAGAGGAATCAGCGCATGACCGAACCCATCACCGGAGAGTCCGCCCACGAGTCCACCGCCGCGTGGCGCGAGCTCCTGGAGACCCTCGGCGGTCTCGACCGGACCTTCTTGGAAGGCGACAAGGCCGTCACCGACGACCGGCACGTCGCCGACGGCTATCGCATGCTGGCGACCACGTTGGGCGTCGCCTTCGACACCTATCTGTTCGCCGACCCCGGCAGGCCGCAGTGGATCGAGCTGAACTCCCCGTTCCGGCCGGACCGCCGGTGGGGCGGCGACAACACCGACGCCTACTACTTCATGTGCCCCGTCGATCCCATGCGCCGCTACCGCATCAGCGGCAATCGCGGTGACAGCGTGTACTTCTCGGTGACGGCGTACAACGAGCCGTCGCCGGGCGCCTGGTCGGATCGGATCGTGGCGATCGTCCGCGACGACGACCTCGAGTTCGACGCCGACGGGAACTTCACCTTCGACCTCGGGCCCACCCCCGACGCCGCCGTCCTGATGACCCGCGACTACCAGGCCGACCCCCACGTCGGCCGCGCGGTGCAGTGGCGCATCGAGGCGCTCGAAGGCCCAGAACCCTTCCGCCACGGCGACGCGGAGACGGCGGCGGCGCTGCGGGCCAGTGCCGCGTGGCTGCGCACCATGTTTGCGATCCTGCCGCTGACCGTCGGCGTGCGCGTCGACGACGCGTACGGCCTCGGTCACGAAATCTCCCAGGTTGCCAACGAATTCGCCGAGCCGTACCAGGTACCCGACGCCAACTTCGGGTGGTCGGCGCGCGACGCCTGCTACTCCTACGGCAGCTTCGTCCTCGAGGACGACGAAGCACTCGTCATCACCCACACACCCCCGCCGTGCCGGTTCTGGAACCTGGTGGTGTGGAACCAGTTCATGGCGACGCCAGGGGTGAGGGATGCCCGCAGTTCCGTCAACGGACACACCGCGGTGCCCAACGCCGACGGGTCGGTGACGATCGTGGTGTCCCGCGGTGAGACCGCGCATCCCAATTCGCTGACCACGCTGGACTATCCGGTGGGCAATCTCGCCTTCCGATGGTTCCTCGCCGACGGCGTGCCCGCCCGCCCCGAGGTCAAGCTGGTAAAGGTCGCCGACGCGCCGAGCGGCACCGACTAGCATTCGCGGGTGGCCAAAGTCGAGCTCTCCCGCAAGCTGTCCATCAGTCCAGAGGAGGCGTGGACGCACGTCTCGGACCTGTCCTCGCTCGGGGACTGGCTGGAGATGCACCAGGGCTGGCGCAGCGACCTGCCCGACGAACTGGCGGTGGGTACGACGATCGTGGGCGTCGCCGGCGCCAAGGGCATGCGCAACCGTGTCACCTGGACGGTCAAGGAGCTCGACCCGCCGAAGCTGATCGGCATCACCGGCGAGGGCGTCGGCGGCACCAGGTACGCGTTGAAGATGACGGTCGCACCGCTGCCGAAGGGCAAGGGGTGCGAGTTCAAGCTCAAGATCGACCTCGGCGGCGCACCCCTGTTCGGCCCGATCGGCATGGCCGCGTCTCGAGCCGTCAAGGGCGACATCGAGCGCTCCATCAAGAAGTTCGAGGAGCTTTACGGCTGACTGAACAGCGGAGCTGCAGGCCGCGCGAGGCCGTTGACGATGTCCCCAAAGCGCAGTGGTCTGAGTCGATCCTTCACTCGGGTCGCGCTGCAACCTCAGCGAGATCGGCTGCAAGGCTGAGGAGTTCGCGCTGCACGCCGGGGACCGCCGCCATGGCGCCGCTTGAGCCCAGGACCAGCGGGGCGCCCGCGTAATCGGTGCACAGCGCCCCCGCCGCACGAGCTATCGCGTGCCCGGCGACGACGTCGTACGGGTTGTTGTGGGCCAGCAACATGCCCTGGATCTGGCCCTGGGCCAGCCAGGTCCAGAGGACCGATGCCGCGCCGACGCTGCGAAAGCGCAGCGCCCGTCGGTGCACACTGGCCGTGAGGTCGAGGTACGCGTCCAGCCGGGCGCCGCCTCGGTGAAAGGCGTCGCCCATCCCGATGATCGCGTCCTCGAGTGAACCGACGTCGGCGACCGCACCCGAATCGACTCGCACGCCGAGGAACGGCAGATCGATCACGCCCAACGTCGGCACGCCGTCCTCGAGCAGGCCGAGCATCACCCCGCAGAGTGGCGACCCGGTCGCGTAGTTGATGGTCCCATCCAGCGGATCCGCCACCCAGACCTTGCCCGAGTCCAGACCTGCCCCGCCGCCCTCTTCGCCGTAGAAGCCGATCTCCGGAGTGGATGCCGCGAGCGAGCGTTGCATCGCCGACTCGCTCGCCAGGTCGACTTCGGTAGAGAAGTCCTTGGCCGCCTTGGCGATCCGCTGGTGCGGCTGGGCGCGTCCGGCTCGCAGGATCGCGACCGCTTCATCCACGGCGGCGTGCGCCGCCGCCAGCTCTGGCCTCACGCCAGCATTCTAGTTTCGATCGGTCGACGAGTTCGACGATCCGAGGACATCGAGCTGCCGCGGCTCCCGGTCTGGCCTATGCCGTGGTCCCCTCTTGGGTGTCGGGCGAAAGAACGGTGAATACTGGAATCGTTGAGCACCCAGGCCTGTGGCCTCAGCGATCAAGAAGAGCTGTTGTGCGGCCGCGGCCAGAGGCAGGGGACGTGGGCGCAACAGCGTCACGCGCTCCGGAGCGTGGTCACCACGTTGGCCAGGGCATGATCGTCACCGACGTTGCCGGCAAAGACGATGTACGGAATGCCCTGAGCCGGTCCGGCGACCGGCTCCCACAGCGACACGATTCCCGGCAGCATGTTGCCCCGGGACCAGGCTCGCCGTATCCCCAATCCCTCCGTCGCGGTGTCGGATGACGTAATTCCCCCCTTGGCGAGCACGAACGCCGGCCTGACCAGCTTGACGACTTCCTGCACCGTGCCGACGAGGGCCGCGCTGACCGTGCGGGCGATTTCGAGGCTTTCGGTCGCGTCCGCGCCAGTGATCAACGTCCGGCTCGTACCGATCACAAC